>DATDCY010000218.1 GCA_036524115.1 bacterium
GAACATTTTCTATACCGCACCGACGGCGATCAGGGCGCTCATGAAAGAAGGCGAGAGCTGGGTGACCAAACATGACCTTTCCTCGCTGCAGGTCCTCGGGTCGGTCGGCGAACCCATCAACCCCGAGGCCTGGATGTGGTACCACAAGTACGTGGGCAAGGAAAAGCTCCCGATCGTGGACACCTGGTGGCAGACCGAGACGGGCGGGATCCTGATCACCGGGCTTCCGGGAGCCATAACCGCCAAACCGGGGTCGGCAACCAAGCCTTTCCCGGGCGTTGTTCCCAAGGTGGTGAAGGAGGATGGCTCGCCGGCAGGCACGAACGAAGGCGGCTATCTGGTGATCGACAAGCCCTGGCCGGGAATGCTCCGGGGCACCTACGGCGATCCGGAGAACAAGCGGATCAAGGAGGTCTACTTCTCGATGTACCCCGGCGTCTACTTCACCGGCGACGGCGCCCGGGTGGACGACGACGGCGACTTCTGGCTGATGGGCCGGATCGACGACGTCATCAACATCTCCGGCCACCGGCTTGGAACGGCGGAGGTCGAGTCGGCCCTCGTCAGCCACGAGGCGGTCGCCGAAGCCGCGGTCGTCGGCTACCCCCACGACATCAAGGGCGAGGGCATCTATGCCTACGTCACGCTCAAGCAGGGGGTTGAGCCCACGGACGCGCTGAAGAAGACCCTCGTCGGCCACGTGCGCACCGTCATCGGACCGATCGCCACCCCCGACAAGCTCCACTTCGCTCCGGGCCTGCCGAAGACCCGCTCGGGCAAGATCATGCGCCGGATCCTGCGCCTGATCGCCCGCGGCGACGTCCACAACCTCGGCGACACCTCCACGCTCCTCGACCCGACCGTCGTCGACACTCTCGTCAAGGGCAAGCAGTAGGCAGGAGGCAGGGCACACGGGCGCCCGCCGCCGGATGAGCGCGGCGGGCGCCCTTTTTTTTCGGGAGGAGGCATGACACGCATCCGGGAGTCCAGGATCGACCGCGAGGACGCGGTCCTGCTCGTCGTCGACATCCAGGAGCGGCTCGCCGCGGCGATGGCCGAGCGGGAGAAGGTCGTCGCCAACGCCGGCCACCTCGTCGCGGCGGCGAAGCTCCTCGACGTGCCGGTGCTGCACACCGAGCAGTACCCGAGAGGCCTCGGGCCGACCGTGCCCGAGCTGCGCGAGGCGCTCGGGCCGGCGCTGCCGGTCGAGAAGCTGACGTTCGACTGCTGCGGCGAGCCCTCGTTCACGCCGGCGCTCGAGGCCGCCGGGTGCTCCACGGTGATCGTCTGCGGGATGGAGACCCACATCTGCGTGCTCCAGACCGTCCTCGGCCTGCTGGCGCAGGGGCTCGCGGTGCACGTGGTGGCGGACGCGGCCTGCTCGCGCAACCCCGACAACGCCCGGGTCGCGCTGGAGCTGATGCGGGACGCCGGCGCCGTGGTCACCTGCACGGAAACCGTGCTCTTCCAGCTGCTCGTGCGCGCCGGCACCCCGCAGTTCAAGGCCATCCAGGCCAGGATCAAGTAGCCCCGGGCGTCAGGAGGCCATTTCGCGCCCTGGCGGCGTCGCGGGCAGGGCTGCTTGTGCGGCGGCCACCAGGCCGCCTCCGCACGCCCATCCCCGCTTCCTTGCCAGGACGCGAAATGACGCTCCCGACGCGCCGGGGCAGCCAATGCCTCAAACCGGCTTTCCCATCATCACGACCGGCACGAACCAGGACGCTCCTGCATGCCCACCGCAGCTGATTTGCCGGGAATCCCTTTCCGGAATATCATCCGGCCATGAGGCGGAGCCACGAGCGCGACCGGCGGGCGGTGCTGGCGCTCGCGGCGGCCGGCCTGGTCGCGCTCTCCGGGTTCTTTCTCTGGCTCGAGCATGCCACCCACGTCGAGTTCCTGCTGCACCTGGCGGCGATCCCGCTGGAGATCCTCCTCGGCGCCGTCCTCGTCGAGCGCTGGCTCGCCCGCAAGGAGAAGGAAGGCAAGCGCCGCCAGCTCATGTACCTCAAGAGCTACCTCTTCCGCTCCGAGATGCGGCAGGTGTTCATCTCGAACTTCGAGGCGCTGGCGACGCCGACGATCTCGCTCGCGGGAATGCGGGACGACCCCGTTTCCGAACTGCGCTGGGTGCGCGACCACATCACCGAGGTGGTCTACCGCTCTGACGCGGAGATGGAGCGGGTGGTGCTGGAGTACGTGCGCGCCCGGCACGCGTTCCAGGTCTTCATGGAGTGGGCGGCGGCCAACGACTTCGAGCCGATCTTCCACGACATGCTCTTCATCCTGCACTTCATCCAGGACGTGGAGCGCTTTCGCGAGGCCAACCCGGGGCGCCTCTTCGTCGAGGAGGCGCGGCGCCACCCGCGACTCTGGGAGAAGACGCAGCAGATCCTGCGCGACGGGGTCGTGAAGTTCCTGGACTACGTGATCGAGCTGCGGGAGAAGGAGCCCGAGGTGCTCGAGGAGCTGCTGGACGACTACCTCCTCAGCTCGAACCTGCGAGGGTAGCAGGCGGCTGATAAGGGCCCACCTGCGGCGTTGGGCTGCGCCCTGCGTCGCTGCGGCGTACTGCTCGTACGCCTCACTCCTCGGGCTTGCCCGCCTTGCATCTGGACCCTTCTGAGCCGCCTGCCGTGTGCACGAGAAGGAAGAAACACAACGGGCCGCCCCCCGTTCCCGGGAGGCGGCCCGTCTGAGCTTGTCGTAGGTTGCCGGTCTACTTCATCGCCAGGAGCAGGGGCACGATGAGCAGGGCCACGATGTTGATGACCTTGATCATCGGGTTGATGGCGGGACCGGCGGTGTCCTTGTAGGGGTCGCCCACGGTGTCGCCGGTGACGGAGGCCTTGTGGCCGTCGCTGCCCTTCTTGTGCAGAACGCCCTTGTCGTCGGTGACGCCGTCCTCGAAGGACTTCTTGGCGTTGTCCCAGGCGCCGCCGCCGGAGGTCATCGCGATCGCCTGGAAGAGGCCGGTGATGATCGCGCCGATCAGCACGCCGCCGAGCGCGACCACGCCCGAGCCGGGGCTGATCATGTTGAAGCCGAAGCCGACGACGATCGGGGCCGCCACCGGGATCAGCGCCGGGAGCATCATCTCCTTGAGCGCGGACTTGGTGACGATGTCGACGCACGCGGCGTAGTCGGGCTTGCCGGTGCCCTCCATGATCCCCTTGATCTCCTTGAACTGCCGGCGCACCTCGACGACGACGCCGCCGGCCGCACGGCCGACCGCGAGCATCAGGCGGCCGGCGTAGAAGTAGGGGATCGCGCCGCCGATGAAGAGGCCGGCGATGACGAAGGGATCCGAGAGGTCGAACTTGACGGCCGCGCCGATCTCGCGCGCGTACTCCGCGAAGAGCACGAGGGCGGCGAGGGCGGCCGAGCCGATCGCGTAGCCCTTGGTCACGGCCTTGGTGGTGTTGCCGACCGCGTCGAGGGGGTCGGTGATGTCGCGCACCGAGGAGGGCAGCTCGGCCATCTCGGCGATGCCGCCGGCGTTGTCGGTGATCGGGCCGTAGGAGTCGATGGCGACGACGATGCCGGTCATCGAGAGCATCGACACGGCCGAGAGCGCGATCGCGAAGAGGCCGCCGCCGGGGTTGCCCGAGAAGCCGCCGCCGAGGCCGTAGGCGCCGAGGATCGAGGCGACGATCACGGCCGCCGGGGCCGCGGTGGCCTCCATGCTCATCGCCAGGCCGGCGATGACGTTGGTGCCGTGGCCGGTCAGGCTGGCCTTGGCGATGACCTTGACCGGGCGGTACTCCTTGGCGGTGTAGAGCTCGGTGATCCAGACGATGAGGCCGGTGAGGACCAGGCCGATGACGGCCGTCAGGAAGACGCTCATCGGGGTGAAGCCCATGGTGTCGAGGCCGGGCTGGCCCATGAACCAGGCCGTCACGGCGTAGAAGGCGATCGCGGCGAGGACGCCGGCGACCGCGAGGCCCTTGTAGAGCGCGCCCATGATGTAATTGCTCGCGCCGAGCTTCACGGCGTAGGTCCCGATGATGGAAGCGATGATCGAGACGCCGCCGAGCAGCAGCGGGAACTCGACCCAGGGGCTCGCGGCGCCGAAGATCGTCTTGGCGAGCAGCATCGCGGCGACGAGGGTCACCGTGTAGGTCTCGTAGAGGTCGGCGGCCATGCCGGCGCAGTCGCCGACGTTGTCGCCGACGTTGTCCGCGATCACCGCCGGGTTGCGGGGGTCGTCCTCGGGGATCCCGGCCTCGACCTTGCCGACGAGGTCGGCGCCGACGTCGGCGGCCTTGGTGTAGATGCCGCCCGCGATACGCGCGAACACGCTCATCAGCGAGCAGCCGAAGCCGAGGCCGACCAGCGCGTGGAACGCCTGCTCGGGGGCAGCGGCCTTCGCGATCGTGTAGAAGCCCGCGATCCCGAGAATGCCGAGGCCGACGACGATGACGCCCGTCACCGAGCCGCCCTTGAAGGCCAGGCTCAGCGCAGCCTGCAGGCCCCGGGTGGCGGCCTGGGTGGTGCGCACGTTGGCGCGCACGGACACCATCATGCCGATGTAGCCGGCAAGCGCGGAGCCGATGAGGCCGACCGCGAACCCGATCGCCGACCAGGTCCCGATGAAGAAGAGCAGCCCGAAGATCACGATGCCGACCATGGCCACCGTCTTGTACTCGCGGGCCAGGAACGCCTCCGCGCCCTCCTGGACGGCCGCCGAGATCTTCCGCATCCGTTCGGAGCCGGCGTCCTGCTTGATGACCCAGCTCGCGGTGATCAAGGCGTACAGGACGCCCAGGACCCCGCAACCCAATGCGAACACCACGATGTTACTCATCTCGCTTCGCCCCTCCCCAGGTTAGAGTGCCGACCAGCGCCCGTGTCCCTGCGTTGCGCGTTCTTCCGGTACTCCCCTCAAGCATGATCCATGCCGACGGCTCGAGCGCCAATTTCATACCCGAAAAAGTCCTGTTTGTCGAGAAAAAGGAGGAGATGAATATGTCATCACAAGCACATGTCAACAGGAGCGACAAAATGTCAGATTCGTGTGACAGCCTGACAGGGTTTGTCAGAACGGAATCCTGCCCGTTTGCGGCGCCGCACGTGCCCCCCCCGCGAGGCGCGAGGCGGTCACCCGGGGATATTTCCCGTCATGGCAAGGCACTGAGGAGGGCGTGCGGAGCACTGCCGCGCGCCTGCCCGTGCACGAGCTGCCCGCGCGCAGTCACGCGGGGATTCTTCGTCCTGGCAAGGCAGTGACGAGGGTGCGCGGAGGCGGGCTGGTGCCCGCCGCGGTGAGCCGGCACTCGCAGGGCTCGCACCGGAGCGGAGAGCACCGCCGCCAGGGCGGAGAAGACCCGCGCGAATGCCGCGGGCTTACTTGACGGCGGCGATGCCGGCGTCGATGGCGCGCTTGTTCAGCGCGATGAGCTCCGGCTTCGACTTGACGACCTGCGGCAGCGCCGCCCAGACCGCGTCCTTCGAGACCGTCGCGTCGCACGCGAGCACGGCGCCGAGCATGACCATGTTCTGCACGCGCGGGTCCCCGAGCGAGTCGGCGATCTCGTTGGCGGCGACGCCGACGATGCGGATGCCCGGCAGCGAAGGCCTCTCCGGGACCATCGAGGCGTTGTAGAGCAGCGTCCCGCCCGCCACGACGTCCTTGCCGAAGCGCTCGACGCTCGGGCCGTTCATGGCGACGAGGACGGTGGGCTCCGTGATCAGCGGCGAGCCGATCTCCTCCGGGGCGACGATGACGTTGCAGGAGGCCGTGCCGCCGCGCATCTCGGGGCCGTACGAGGGCATCCACGTCACCTGCCGCTGCGCGAGCATCCCCGCCTGGGCGAGGATCTGGCCGAGCAGGAGCACCCCCTGGCCGCCGAGGCCCGAGATCTTGAAGCGCGCCTCCGCGATCGGGGTGCCGCACTCGGCGAGCGCGCAGACATCCGGGACCTGCGTGCCGAGCACCTTCGGCAGCTCCCCGAGCGCCACCTGCCTGCGGCGGCGCGGGTGGCCCAGGTCGAGGTCGTGCCCGTCGCGGATGACCCCGAGCGGGAAGACCTTCGGCATCGTCTCGACCGCCCACTTCGCGGCGTCGACCGGCTTCATCTTCCAGCCGGTCGGGCACGGCGAGAGCACCTCCACGAGCGAGAAGCCCTTGTTGTCGATCTGGTTCTGCAGCGCCTTGCGCACCGCCGCGCGCGTCTTGCGGTTGTGCGCCGGCGTGCCGATCGCCACGCGCTCGAGGTAGTACGGCGCGGTGAGCGCGCCGAGCAGCTCGCAGACCTTGATCGGGAAGCCCTCGTTACCCGCCGAGCGCCCGGCCGGCGTCGTCGAGGTCTTCATGTCCATGAGCGTCGTCGGCGCGAGCTGGCCGCCGGTCATGCCGTAGATGGCGTTGTTGATGAAGAAGACGGTGTAGTTCTCGCCGCGGTTGGCGGCCTGGATGATCTCGTTGCCGCCGATGGCCGCGAGGTCGCCGTCGCCCTGATAACCGATGACGACGGCGTCGGGGTGCGCACGCTTGAGGCCCGTCGCCACCGCCGGCGAACGGCCGTGGGCCACCTGCACGTTCCCGGCGTCGATGTAGTAGTAGGCGAAGACCGAGCAGCCGACGGGGCTGATGAGGATCGCGCGGTCGGCGACGCCGAAGTCCGCGAGCGCCTCGGCGACGTACTTGTGGACGTGGCCGTGGCCGCACCCCGGACAGTAGTGGGTCGTCTCCTGGTTGCCGTCCTTGCGCGTGAAGCGCTTGTAGAACGTGGCCGGACAGCTATACGCAGGCTGCATAGGACTGGTGCTCCTTGCCCGGGTCGCGCAGGACCGCGAGGACTTCCGCCGGCGACGGCACCATGCCGCCCTGGCGGCCGTAGAAGCCGACCGGGCGCCGGGCGTTGATCGCCAGCCGCACGTCGTGGACCATCTGGCCGTCCGAGAGCTCGACCACGAGGAAGCGCCTGACCCGGCCGGCCACCTCCGCCAGCGCCTGCGCCGGGTACGGCCAGAGCGTCAGCGGCCGGAAGAGCCCGGCGCGGATGCCCTCGCGCCGCGCCGCGTCGACGACCGAGCGCAGCACGCGCGCGACGATGCCGTAGCCGACGAGGCAGACCTCGGCGTCGTCGAGCAGGTAGCCGCGGTGCTCGGGGAGGTCGGCCGCCGCGACCGCGTACTTGGCCATCAGCTTGCGGTTGTGCGCCTCCAGCTCCTCGTGCGCCATGTAGATCGAGGTCACCAGGTTCGGGCGCGTCGCGGCGTCGCCGCGCACCGCCCAGTCGAAGACCGGCGGCGCCACGGCCGCCGCCGGGAACTCGACCGGCTCCATCATCTGGCCGGTGAAGCCGTCGGTGAGCACGATCGCCGGGTTGCGGTACTTCGCCGCGGCCGCGAAGGCCTTCACGGTCAGGTCGCACATCTCCTGGGCGAACGCCGGCGCGTAGACGATGAGCCGGTAGTTGCCGTGCCCGCCGCCCTTGACCATCTGGTTGTAGTCGCCCTGCTCCGGGCCGATGTTGCCGAGGCCGGGGCCGCCGCGCATGACGTCGGCGATCACGCACGGCAGCTCGGCGCCCGCGAGGTACGACAGGCCCTCCTGCATCAGCGAGAGGCCGGGCCCCGAGGAGGCCGTCATCGAGAGCTCGCCGGCGACGGCCGCGCCGAAGACCATGTTGATCGCCGCGGTCTCGCTCTCGGCCTGCACGAAGGTGCCCCCGGAGGCCGGCACCAGCTTGGCGGCGGCCTCCGCGATCTCGCTCGCCGGGGTGATCGGGTAGCCGTAGAAGGCGCGCATCCCGGCGAGGATGGCCCCGCGCAGGAGCGCGTCGTTGCCCTTGATCAGCTGCTTCGCCATGGTCCGCCCGCGCAGCCCCTAGGCCGCGCCCTTCTCCTTCTCGAGCTTGAAGACCGCGATCGCGTCAGGCTCGGGGCAGGCGTAGAAGCACAGGCCGCAGGCGGTGCAGGCGCCGGAATCGACGAACTCGACCGCGTGGTAGCCGAGGCGGTTGAGTGACTTGCCGGCCTTGAGGAGCTTCTGCGGGCAGGCCTCCACGCAGAGCAGGCAGCCCTTGCACTTGTCCGCCCGGATCTGCACGGTCCCCTTCGGCTTGGCCATAGTCAGCGGATTTTATCCACCCGCATGGCCGGGGTCAAGCAACAGGTACTCACACAGCGAAGGGGCGCCGCTACTCCACTTTCTTGTAGCCTGACGGGGGCGCGAACTCCCCGTCCGACAGCGACCCCGTGCTGATCTTCCGGATCTCCGTGTAGGTGTCGAAGACGGTCTTCGTCCCGGACTGCTCGCCGCCGGAGGAGCCGCCGGACGAGCCACCGGAGCCTCCCGAGCCCTTCGCGACCTTCTTCCCGAACGCCGACATCAGGCCGCCGAGGCCCTTCGAGAGGTCCATCCCCCCGCTTTCGCCGCCGGCTTCACCGCCGCCCTCGCCGCCGCCTCTCTTCGCCGCGGCCTCGCCGCCCGAGCTCTTGAGCATCCACTTGACGCCGGTGCCGATCGGGTAGCCCTTGATCTTCGACATCTTCTCGGCGACCTCCTTCGCGCCCTTGCGGAAGGACTCCTCGTCGCCCCCGATCATGGACCCGACCATCGCCAGGCCCATCTTCTGCGCCTCCTGGTCGGTCATGTCCCAGCCGATCTTCTTCAGCCAGGCCTTCGTGAATTCGGTCTCCTCCTTCTGCAGCGCCCGGATCTCCGAGGTCTCGGGCGTCGTCCAGAGGTCCGAGACCATCGTGCTCTCCGAGCGCGCCTTCGTCTCCAGGTCCTCGGTCTCGACCACCCACGTCACCACGTAGTGCGTGCAGTCGTACGCGCCGATCGTCTTGTGGTCCCCCGGTTCGCTCACCGTGATCTCGTTGCGCACGACGCGGACCTTCGGCTTCTCCTCCTTGCCGCGGCGCTCCTGGCGCTCGCCAGGCTCCTTCGACTGCGGCGGCGGCGTGATGCGCGACTCGGTGTAGGTCTTCTTCTTGTGGTCGAGCTTCCAGACCGCGTCCTTCTGGATGTCGGTGATCTCGTCGCCGCCGATGTCGCCGGCCATCTTGCCGAGGAAGCCCGTCATCTTCATCTGCGAGACGTCCCGCTTGCGCAGGCCGCTGAGCTTCTCCACCGAGGTCGACTCCCCGGCCCCGAAGCCCGCGAAGCCCGCCGTCTTCATCGTGCGCTCGACGGTGACGTCCGCCCGCGCCGCCCCGGCGGACATGAACACCACGATCGCGGCCGCCGCCACCGGCGCCGCGCACCACCGCTTCCTCTCGCCCCGGATCATCGCCGTCCTCCCCGCCTGTCGAGTTTCCAGCAGGGGAACCGCTGCGTCCCCCGCGCCTCCACCAAACCTGACCAAAGGACTATAGCGCGGCCCCGCTCGTGGTCAAGCGCCGTCCTCCGGCGGACGGGCGGACGTGAAGCCGCACGCGGCGAGCATCGCCGCCACCCGCTCGAGCGGCAGGCCGACGACGTTCGAGAGCGAGCCCGACACGCGGCTGACGAGACGGCGGCCACGTCCCTGGACCGCGTAGGCGCCGGCCTTGTCGAGCGGCTCGCCCGTCGCCACGTAGCGGCGGATCGCGTCCGGATCGCGCGGGCGCATGGTCACGGCGCTGCGCACCACGGCGGTGCGAGCGCGACCGCCGCCCACCGGCGCGAGCGCCACGCCGGTGAGCACCTCGTGGCTGCGCCCGGCGAGCCGCCCGAGCATCCGCTCCGCGTCGCGCGGACCCGCCGGCTTGCCGAGGATCGCGCCGTCGAGAGCGATCACCGTATCCGCCCCGAGGACCCAGCGCGCGCCGCTCCCGCACGGCAGCGCGCGCGCGACGGCCCGGGCCTTCTCCAGGGCGAGGCGCCGCACGTGCGCGCCCGGCTTCTCCCCGGGCAGGGGCCGCTCGTCCGCGTCGGGGGCGCGCACCGCGAAGGGGACGCCGAGGCGCCGCAGCAGCCGGCGGCGGCGGGGCGAGGTGGACGCGAGGACCAGGGCCCTCATGCGACCGCCTGGAAGTACCCCTGCCAGCGCAGCAGGATCACGTTCGCGAGCAACCCCGTCGCGACGCCGGCGACAAGCGCGGGCGCCAGGACCCAGGGGAGCAGCCACGAGAGGTCCGCCGCGGGCAGCAGGAGGGTCCTGAGGACGAGCAGCTGCGCCGCGCCGTGGGCGACGGCGCCGGCCGCGCTCACCCCAAGCGGCGACCACAGCCGCCAGGCGCCGCGGGCCAGCAGGGCCATCGCCGCGGTGCTCGCGACCGAGCCTGCGAGGCTCAGGACAAAGGCCGGGCCGAGGAAGCCGCCGAGCAACAGCGAGCCGATCGTCACGCGCAGCACGGCGACGAGCATGCCGGCCCGCCAGCCGACGCAGAGCACCGCGATCAGCGTCACGAGGTTGGCGAGGCCCGGGCGCACCCACGGCAGCGGCGAGGGGACCTGGCCCTCGAGCAGGTGCAGCGCGAGGGCCAGCGCGAGCAGCACGCCGAGGAACGAGGCCTTGCGCACGTTCACGGCCGGCGAAGCCCCCGCGCCAACGCCTCGAGTGCCGCGTCGCTCCAGTGCAGCGAGCCGGCGCCGTCCACGATCACGCCGCGGACGCCGGGCCGAGAGCGCAGGAAGGCCACCCCGCGCTGCGCGCCGAGGACGAAGGCCGCCGTGGCCGATGCGTCCGCCTCCGCGGCGGTCGGGGCGAGGACCGTGACGCTGCGACATCCGCAAGCCGGCATCCCCGTCGTCGGGTCGAGGATGTGGTGGTATCGCACCCCGTCCTCCTCGAAGAAGCGCTCGTAGTCGCCGGACGTGACGATCGCCGTGTCGGTGAGGTCGAGCGTGAAGAGCAGCGACCCCGAGTCCCGCGGGTCTTGGACGCCGATGCGCCAGAAGCCTTTCCCGGGCCGGGAGCCGGCGACCCGCAGATCGCCGCCGGCATCGACGATGACGTCGGTCATTCCCCGCGCCGCGAGGACGTCCATCGCGCGGTCAACAGCCCACCCCTTGGCGATCGCACCCAGATCTAGCCCCATCCCAGGCAATGTGAATCCCACTGAGCCATCACCCTGATCTAGAACAAGCTTTCTGTATCCCACCTTTGCCACAGCGTCGCGCAGCTCGGTCACGCTCGGTCTTCGCCCACCCTCATCGAATCCCCAGAGTTTCGAGAGTGGCCAGACCGTTACGTCGAATGCGCCGCCGCTCGCCTCGCTGAAGCTCGCCGCCTCCCGGATCAGTTGGAAAATATCCTTTTCCACCGGGACCTTGGCGCGAAAGCCTTCCCGGTTGACCCTGGAGATCAGGCTGTCCGTCCGATGACTGCTCAAGAGAGCGTCGATCCTCTCGATCTCGGCGAAGGCCGCCTGAATGGCAGCCATCGCCTCCTTCTCCTCACGGCTGGCAACGGTGATCTCGACCACTGTCCCCATGAGGGCCCGCGAATCGCGAAAGAGTCGCTCTTCACCACTCGTGGCAAAAGATGCCGGCGAAAGAAGCGCCGTCACACCCACTGACGCGGAGACTATCGGCAAAATCAGGTGTTTCACGAACCACCGGTCAAACGAGCCCAATGAGCGCCGTGCCGCGGACCGACTCACGGCCATCAGCGCCGTCAGGCCCCCATAAACGCCCGAACCGCCTCGACGAGGGGCCGGAGGTCGAGATCGGGCGTGCCAACCGACATCGCGAGCACCGGGACTCCCCTGCGGGCCGCCTCCGCGACGGGTCCGCTCGCGGGCTCGCCCTCGGGAGGCGCCCCCACAGCCACGATGTAGTCCGCCGCAGCCGCGAGGCGCTGATCGCGCTCCGGGCGCTTTCCGAGCATGGCCGCCGCTGCGACCAGCACGGTGAAGCGCTCCTCGGCGAGCGCGAGCGCCCCGGCGCCCTCGACGAGCACCGCCGGCGCCCCGGCCAGGCGCTGGCGCATGCCATCCCAGACCTCTGCCACGCGGTCGCGCGGGCCCACGATCCGCGCCACCAGGGAGGCCCCGCTCGCCGCGAAGCGCGCCGTGTCCTTCCCCGGCTCACCCGCCCCCCACTCCACGCGAGGCGCCTCCTCCCGGGGCGAGATCTTGACGGCCGCAAGGCCGGGCAACGAACGTAGGATGGCGCAGGCCACCCCGGTCTTGCCGGAGTCGCTCGCCGAACCGACGACGGCGATCACCCTCACGGATCCCTCCTTGCGCGGGCGCGTCCCGCGGAAGGCCCATGATACTATGCGCGGCGAGGCGTTCGCGCAGCGGGGCGCGAGTGCAGGGGGCTCGCCCCGGGGAGGTGCGTTCCATGACCGCCCGCTATGCCGACGTCGCCCTGCGACTCGCCCTGCCCGAGGCGCTGCAGTTCGCCATCCCGGAGGAGCTGCGCGGCAGGGTGCGCCCCGGCCAGCGGGTGCTCGTGCCGCTGCGGGGCGGTCGCGACGTCGGCTACGTCGTCGGGCTCTCGGACGAGCCGAAGGTGCAGGCGGTGCGCCCCATCGAGCGGCTGCTGGACGCCGAACCCCAGCTCCCCGCCGACGTGCTCGAGCTGATCCTCGCCGTCTCCCGCCACTACCTCGCGCCCGTCGGCCTCGTGCTGCGCGCCGCGGTGCCGCGCTCGGTCCACTACGAGGGGACGGCGCAGGCTTCGGCGGCCCCGCGCGAGGTGCTCGTGGCGACGGTGGCCGTCCCCGTCGAGGAGGCCGAGACGCACCTCCCCGCGCTCGCGCGCCGCGCCCC
>DATDCY010000219.1 GCA_036524115.1 bacterium
GAGGAGCCGCTGGTGTCGCTCCTGCGCGACCGGGACCCGGCGCTGCGCACCTACGCGGCGGTGGGGCTGATGAGCATCGGCGGCAAGATCACGATCCGGCTGCTGCTCACCTCGCTCAACGACCCGGAGACCAGCTGGCTGGCCGTGCGCATCCTCGACAAGATCGGCGGCCGCGACGTCGACGCGCTGATCGCGGCGCTCAAGGACGAGCGCACGAGCTGGTACGCGCAGGACGCGCTGACCAAGCTCGACGGCTCGGTGCTGCCCCAGCTCGAGGAGCGGCTGCGCGGCCCGGACCCCGCGATCCGCGACGGCATCGCGCGGGTGATGGGCGAGGTCAAGGACCGCCGGGCGGTCCAGCCCCTGCTCGAGGCCATCCGGGGCGAGGGCGACGCGGGGGCGACCTCCGCGACCGCGCTCATCCAGATCGGGGACCCGGCGGCCGTGGAGCCGCTCATCGAACTGCTCGGCAACGGCAGCGAGCAGGTGCGGCTCTACGCCGCGTACGCGCTCGGCGGACTCAAGGACCGGCGCGCCGTGCCCGCCCTGTCGCGGACGCTCGCCGACGCCAGCAGCAGCGTGCGCGGGATCGCCGCCCATGCGCTCGGGCAGATCGGCTCGCGCGATGCCGCCGACCCGCTCAGGCAGGCGCTGGACGACCGCTCGGCGCACGTGCGGGCGACCGCCGCGTCCGCGCTGGCGCGCATCGGCGACCGCGCCGCGATGTCCCAGCTGGAGGCGCGGGTGCGGACGGATTCGGACTCGACGGTGCGCAAGGCCGCCCAGGAGGCGATGGACGCCCTCAGGCGCTCCGGCCGCTAGCTTCCGAAGGGCAGCTCATGCCCGGGCGGGCGCTCAGAAGGGTCCAGGTGCAAGGAGCGGACCGATCCGGCGAATGAGGCGGGCTGGTGCCCGCCGCAGTGAGTCGGGAGGGCTGCGACGCCGCAGATGGGCCGTTATGGGCGTCCGCCCTTTGATTGCTGCCAGAGGGCTTCCATTTGCTCGAGCGTGGCGCTCCCCGGGTCGATCCCCTGCGCGCGCAGGCCCTCCTCGACGGCCCGGAAGCGGCGCTCGAACTTCGCCGACGCCTTCTTGAGCGCCTCCTCGGGGTTGATGCCGGCGAGGCGCGCCACGTTCGCAAGCGCGAACAGGGCGTCCCCCATCTCCTCCTCGGCGCGCTCGGGCGTCTCGCGCTCGCGCGCGACGCGGAACTCCTCGAGTTCCTCGTGGAGCTTCTCGAGGGCCCCCTCCGGGCGCTCCCAGTCGAAGCCGACCTTCGCGACCTTCTTCTGCATCCGCCAGGCGCGCTGGAGCGCCGGCAGCCGCGGGTCCACGCCCTCGACGACCGAGCGGCCGGCCTTCTCCTTCTGCTTGATCAGCTCCCAGTTGACGACCACCTCGGCGGCGTCCGCGGCGGTGGCATCGCCGAAGACGTGCGGGTGGCGCCGCACCAGCTTGTCGTGGATGGCGCGCACGACATCCGCGATCGCGAACTGCCCGGCGTCCTCGGCGACGCGCGCCTGGAAGACGACCTGGAGCAGCAGGTCCCCGAGTTCGTCGCAGATCTCGCGCGGATCGCCGTGCTCGATGGCCGCGACGAGCTCGTAGGCCTCCTCGATGATGTAGGGCTTGAGCGACTCGGCGGTCTGCTTGCGGTCCCAGGGGCAGCCGCCGGGGGCGCGCAGCCGCGCCATGAGGTCGACGAGCGCGGCGAACCCGTGGTCGGGGGCGCTCCCCTTCACCTCGTCCACGATTCGGCTATACTCTGGGCCGTGCGCCCCGCACGTCGGCGCAGCCGGGAGTCCGGGGAACCCGATCGAGGGACATGACGCGAGGGATCATAGCATGAGCGACGAGCGCGAAAAAGAAGGACAGTCGAAGGGCTTCACGGTCTCGGACCGGCGCAAGCGTTACGAGGAGGCTGCGGCGGAGGCGGCCGAGCCGGTCGCCGCGCCGCCGAAGCAGGAGGAGGCGCCGGCGAAGCCGGCGGTGCCGCGGCCCGAGCCGCCCGCGG
>DATDCY010000220.1 GCA_036524115.1 bacterium
CCCCGGGCCGACGCCGTGGAGCCGTCGCCGCCGGGGGCGACGGCGGCGCCGGGCGCCGCGGCACCGGCCGGGGTCGGCTCCGCGGCGGTGGCACTGGCGCCCGCAGGGTCCGTGCAGCCCGTCGGTTTCTTCCCCCACGCCTGGTACCTGGCCGTGCTCAAGGAGCGGATCTTCGCGCGCTGGGCCCCCCCGA
The DNA here is from genome assembly GCA_036524115.1 of bacterium. Taxonomy (NCBI): domain Bacteria; species bacterium. Next base: position 194 of record DATDCY010000220.1, read on the forward strand.
GCGAGTTCTTCGGTGCCGGCGTCGTCGCCGCCCTCGTCTCGTTCCGGATCGACCGCGCCGGCCGGATCAGCGGCGTGGCCGTCAAGGAGAGTTCCGGTCACGCGCGCTTCGACCGCTCGGCACTGGCCGCGATCCAGGGGCTCGGCCAGGTGCCGCCGCTTCCCGAACAATACGCAGAGGAGACCCTCGATGTCGTCATCCGCTTCCAGAACGAGTAGCAGAGCGTCGATAAGAGCCCATCTGCGGCGTTGGGCTTCGCCCTTCGTCACTGCGGCGTGCACCAGCACGCCTCATTCCTCAGGGCTCGCCCGCCTTGCATCTGGACCCTTCTCGACGCTCTGCTCCGCCGGCTGCCTCAACCAAAGGAAAGACCTGCGTCGGGCGTTTTGCATCTGGACCCTTTTGATCGGTCTGCCAGGCTTGTTCCTGACCGTGCTCACCGCGGTGCTTGTCGCGATCGTCGCGGCGGCGCCGGCGGGGGCGGCCGAGGTGTGGCTCGATGTCTCCAAGGCCGCCGGCAAGAAGATCGTCCTCGCGCTGCCGCCGCTCGGCGAGCCCGAGAGCGCCGAGGCCGCGGCGCTGCGCCAGGTCCTGGAGAACGACCTGCTGACGACCGGCTACTTCGTGCTCCTGAAGCTGGACGCGCCGCAGCTGCGCCAGGCCGCGAAGGACCGCGCGCAGGGCAGGCCGGACGCCGCCGTCTGGGCGGCCTGGGGGGCCGAGCTGCTCCTGGGCGCAGAGGCGCGCCGCGACGGGAAGCTCGTGCTGCGGGCGGCGCTCACGGACGCCGGGGCCGGCACGCGCATCCTCGCCCACGAGGAGAGCGACGCACCGGGCGAGGGCGTCCGCCTCGCCCATCGCCTCGCGGACGCCGTGCTGCGGGCGCTCACTGGCACGCCAAGCCTCGCGCAGACCCGCATCGTCGCCACCTGGGCGCGCGGCACGGGACCGAAGCGCGTCGCGGTGATGGACTACGACGGGCGCAACCTGCGCGCGATCTCGCCCGAGGGGGTGCTCGCGCTCAACCCGACGTGGTTTCCCGACCGCACGCGCGTGGCCTACGTCACCTACCGCCAGGGGCGCCCGGAGATCGTGGCGCAGAACCTCACGACCGGGCAGGTGCGCAGCCTCGCGTTCTTCCCCGGGCTCAACGCCTCGCCCGCGATCTCGCCGGACGGGAGGCAACTGCTCATGGTCCTCAGCCGCGACGGCAACCCCGAGGTCTACCGCATGGCGGTGGACGGCTCGGAGCTCAAGCGCCTGACGTTCACGCCGGCGGTGGAGGCCTCGCCGGTCTGGTCGCCGGACGGGACGCAGATCGCGCTGGTCTCCGACCAGGGGGGCGGCCCGCAGATCCACCTGCTCGGCGCCAGCGGCGGGCGCATGCGGCGGGTCTCGTTCGTCGGCAACTACGCGACGTCGCCGGACTGGTCGCCGCGGGGCGACCGCATCGTCTTCACCGCGCTCGTCGAGGGCGTCTTCCAGCTCTTCCTCCTCGACCCCGCCACGGGCAACCAGGAGCAGTTCACCTTCGACCGCGAGCACAAGGAGAACCCATCCTTCGCGCCTGACGGCCGGCACGTGGTGTGCAGCGTCGGCCGGGGGGCCTCGTACCGGCTGATGGTGTACGACACGCTCGGCAGCGAGCGCTTCGCGGTGACGACCGAGAAGGGGAGCTTCACCTCGCCGGCCTGGTCGCGCTGAGGCCGCGCGCCACTTGCGTTTTGCGACGGCTGCGCTATTCTGGCCGGGGGCACGATGGCGCCGCGGGCGGCGAGCAGCGGCGGACGATAGCGGATAGTGAAGCCGACGAGCTGCACCACTCGCAGAGGAGGAGCAGGCATGAAGAAGGTCACGAGGGTCGTGGCGGCGTTGATCGCGGTTCCCGCCGCCGGGGCATTCCTTCTCGGCTGCCCGAAGAAGGCGACCCAGACCCAGGCCACACCAGAGCCCCGCGTGAGCCAGTCCGTCGTCGCGACGCGCCCGGGCGGGGCGGCGACCGAGGGCGGCGCCGCGAGCACCGGGAGCGGCGCGGGGACGGCGAAGCAGCCGCAGCAGACGGAGGACCAGCGTCTCGCCCAGCTCCTCGCCAGCCGCGGCGAGGACATCCCGATCAAGGATCAGCCGACGGTCGAGTTCGTCGAGCCCGGCCAGGATGAGAAGTCCGTCCTCAAGACCGTCTACTTCGACTACGACAAGTCGAACATCCGCCCCGAGTTCCAGACGGTGCTCGAGGGCGTCGCCCGGTGGATGACGAAGATGCCCGAGCGCCAGGTCCTGATCGAGGGACACTGCGACGAGCGGGGCACGGACGAGTACAACCTCGCCCTCGGCGAGCGGCGGGCCCTGGCGGTGCGCCGCTACCTCGTCGCCCTCGGCGTGCCGGCCGAGCGCCTGCACACGATCAGCTACGGCGAGGAGAAGCCCGCCGACCCCGGCCACGACGAGACGGCGTGGGCGAAGAACCGGCGCGCCGAGTTCAAGGTCTCCGCCAAGTAAGGCCGGCGCGACCCGTGAGCGCTCGGACGCGGGCCGCCCGATGCGCGGCGACGGCGGCGGGCGCCGTCGTCCTCGTCGTCGGCGGCGCGTGCGCGCCCGTGCGTGACCAGACCGCGCGCCAGGACGTCGAGTCGCTCCAGTCGAGCGTCCAGCAGATCGAGTCCGCCCTGCAGGCCCGCCAGGCGGGCGTCTACGAGCAGATCCGCGAGCTGCGCGAGGATCAGGCGCGGCTCGAGCGGCTGATTGAGGAGAACACGCGCCAGGGCCGGGCCGCGGCGCAGCAGCTCGAGGCGCTGCGCCAGAAGACGGGCGAGGACTTCCAGAAGCGCGACCAGGCCCAGCGCGAGGCGGCGCAGGCCGGGGCCGAGCGGCTCGGCCGCATCGAGGCCCGGCTCGACGCGCTCCAGAAGGGCCTGCTGACCGTGAACGACAACCTCGTGGCGATGAGCGAGTTCGAGAAGAAGCAGGAGGAGCGGCTCGCGAAGGTCCAGGAGCAGTTCCAGGGGCAGCTCAAGGTGGTCGTCGAGGAGGTGGGCCGCGAGAACCAGGACCTCTCCCGCGGACTGGCCTCGGCTCGCGCGGACCTCGAGGCCACCCGGCAGGAGACTGCCGCGGTGCGCCAGGGGCTGGTCGAGCTGCAGCGTCCTATGCAGGAGCTCGCCGAGCAGCTCGCGGCCGTGCAGACGCAGATCCAGGACCTCGGGCGGCGCGTGGAGTCGCAACGCAAGGCGGCGCCGGCGCGCGGCGGGTCGACGCACACCGTGCGCGCCGGCGAGACGCTGACCGCCATCGCCGCGCGCTACGGGGTGACCGTCAAGGCCCTGCGCGACAAGAACCAGCTCTCCGACGCCGACAGCTTGCGCGAGGGGCAGAAGCTCGCGATCCCCGAGCCCTAGCGCGGTGGACGCGGTGCGGTCGAGAGCGACGACGGCCGCCGTCCTGCTCGCGCTGCTGTCGTTGACACCGGCGGCCACGCCGGCGGCGGAGCGCCTGGCCGTGCTGCCCTGGACCAGCTCCGGCCCGCCGGCCCCGCAGCTGGCGTGGATCGGGGAGGACCTGCCGTCCTACTTCGGCCTGATCCTCTCCGCGCAGGCGGGGATCGAGCTCCTCCCCAGGGACCAGGCGGCTGCGGTCGCGGCCGGGTGGGGCCCGCTGGATGCCCCCCCCGGCGCGGAGGCGGTGAAACTGCTCGCCGCCGCCGGCGCGCGCCCCGCGGTCGCGGCGTCGTTCCAGGCGCAGGCGGGCTCCGTCCGCGTCCAGGCCGACCTCTACCCCGACGCCCCGGGCGCCGCCGCCCCGCTGCACTTCTCGCTCAACGGCAAGATGGCGCAGCTGCCGGCGCTCGTCTCCTCGCTCGCGGAGGTCGTGGGCGAGGCGCTCACGGGCCGGTTCGCGCGGGTGCTGCGGCCGCCGCTGCCGGCGCCCCCGGAGTTCCTCGTCACGCGCGTCGAGCCGTCCTTCGGGCCGCGCGACCCCGGCGAGAACCTGACGCAGAGCGAGACCTTCCTGCGCACCGCGCTGAAGATCGACCCGAACAACGCGGACGCCTACGGCCAGCTCGGGACGCTCTACGCCCGCTACGGGATGACCGAGAAGGCGCTCGAGAGCTTCACGACGGCCGTGGAACTCAGCCCGAACACCGCCCGCCTGCACTGGAACCTCGGGACCGTGCACTACCAGCAGGGCAAGCTCGAGGAGGCGCTCACCGAGTTCCTCCAGTCGACCGTCATCGACGAGACGTTCGTCGACGGCTTCGTCGCGCTCGGCGCGCTGCACCGGCGCCTCGGGGACCTCGAGGCCAGCCAGGCCGCGCTCGAGCGGGCGGTCAAGGCCGGGCCGGCCAACGCGCCCGCCCACGTCGCGCTCGGCGTGAACGCCTGGCTCGCCAGGGACGCCGCGACCGCGCGCGCCCTCTTCGAGAAGGCGCGGGCCCTCGACCCGCGCTCCGCGGCCGCGTCGGCGGACCTCGCGCTGCTGGCCTGGTCCGAGGGGAACGCCGATGTCGCCCGCAAGGAGCTCGAGCGCGCCCTCGCCGCCGAGCCCTCGCACCCGGAGGCGCTCAACAACCTCGGGATCCTCGAGGGCGAGCGCGGCTCGACCGACGCCGCGGCGGAGCGCTTCAAGGCCGCCCTCGACGCGGGCGCCCCGCGGGCCGCGGTGCTGGCCAACCTCGCGGGCCTGCAGGTCCAGGCCGGCCGCGTCACGGAGGCCGAGGCGACGTTCCAGCGCGTGCTCGACATCGCGCCCGAGAGCGTCGCGGCGCGCACCGGCATGGGGTACATCCGCCTGCTGCGGGGCCGCCTGGCCGAGTCGGTCGAGGCGCTCGCCGGCATCCGCGAGGACTCGCCCGCCGCGGCGCTGGCCTCCTACGACCTGGCGCTGGCCCACCAGCTCGGGCGCAACAGCCAGCAGGCGCTCGTGCACTACCTGCGCGCCCTGCAGAACCGGCGCGACCTGACGCCGGCGCACGTGAACCTGGGGATCCTCTTCGAGGCCATGGGCCGCCCGGAGAAGGCGCTCACCGAGTACCTCAAGGCGCTGAGCGCGGCGACGGTGGCCCCGGAGCTCTACACCTACCTCGGGCAGGTCTACGCCCAGCGCGGCTACCTCGACATGGCCGAGGAGACGATCCGCAAGAGCACGCTCGTCGACCCGGCCCTGCCGGCGCCGTGGTTCACGCTGGCATCGGGCCTCGAGGCGCGCGACCGGGCCCAGGCAGCCGCCGCGTGGCGCCAGTTCCTCGACGCGGTGCGTCGCGACCGCAACCGCGCGTTCTGGGTCCCGATCGCCGAGCGCCGCCTCGCCGCGCTTGAGGGAGGGAAGCCGTGATGGGCCTGACCGGCAACGGGTTCCCGCCCTGCAATGCGTGCTCGGCGGCGCGTCCGTAGGGGGCGCTGCCCCCTGACGGCGCGGCTTCGCCGCTGTCACCCCCTCCAGCGACGGACCACCCTCGGCGCACCCCCGCTCACTCTGCCGTCGCTTCCGTAGGGGGCTCCGCCCCCTGACGGCGCGGCTTCGCCGCTGTCACCCCCGACGGGGACCCGATGTGCGTGCATCGGTTGAAATACCGGGTGCGATGGCGTATTCTTCTGTAACCACTCAGCGAGGAGGGCGACAATGGCGAAGGCGAAGAAGGCGACGCTGGTGTGCAGGCCCTGCGGCACGCGGGTCATGGTCTCCGATCTCGGCGCTGCCGTCGTCGAGTGCTACGAATGCGGCGTGGAGCTGGTGCCCTCGAAGAAAGCCCCGAAGAAGGCGCTGACGGCGCCGAAGACCCGCAAGCCGGCCGCGAGAAAGGCCGCGCCGAAGAAGGCCGCAGCGCGGAAGCCGGCGGCGAAGAAGGCAGCGACGAAGAAGTAGCGCGCCGGCCCCGCCGACCGTCCCCCGCCGCTCCCGCAGCTCTGGGGAGGGCGGGGGTTTTCGTCGGCGCGGCCGGATGCACGAAAGGACCGCGACGACCATGGCCGAACCGTTCCTCCCCAAGTGGATCGCCTGGGAGGTCACCCAGCGCTGCAACCTGCGGTGCATCCACTGCCGCTGCTCGGCGGAGCTGACCTCCGCGCAGGGCGACTTCACCACCGCAGAGGCCCTCGGGCTGCTCGACCAGATCGCGGAGCTGTCCAAGCCCGTCGTCGTGCTCTCCGGCGGCGAGCCGCTGCTGCGCCCCGACGTCTTCGACATCGCGCGGCGCGGCACCGAGCTGGGGCTGCGCATGTGCATGGCGACCAACGGCACGCTCATCGACGACGCGGTCTGCGAGAAGATGAAGGCGGCGCAGCTGCGCATGGTCTCGCTCTCGCTGGACGGCTCGACCGCGGCGATCCATGACGACTTCCGTTCGATGCCGGGCGCCTTCGACGGCACGCTGCGCGGCGCGGCGTTCCTCAAGAAGCACGGGATCCCGTTCCTCGTCAACTCCTCGTTCACCAAGCGCAACCAGCACGACATCGCGAACGTGATGCGGCTGGCCAAGAGCCTCGGCGCGACGGCCTGGTACATGTTCATGATCGTCCCGACCGGCCGCGGCGAGGACATCATGAGCGAGCTGATCTCCAAGGAGGACTACGAGGAGATCCTCAAGTGGCACTACGAGATGGAGAAGAACGAGAGCGAGCTGCTCGTGCGCCCGACCTGCGCGCCGCACTACTACCGCGTGGTGCCGCAGATGGCCAAGGCCGAGGGCGTGAAGTTCCAGCGCCGCTCCCTGACCTTCTCCACCGGCGGCGGCAAGGGCTGCATCGCCGCCCAGAGCATCTGCCTGATCGACGCCTTCGGCGACGTCAAGCCCTGCTCGTACTTCCCGGTCTCGGCCGGCAACGTCAAGCAGACCCCCTTCCGCGAGATCTGGGAGAAGTCGCCGCTCTTCCTGGAACTGCGCGACTTCAAGGGCTACAAGGGCAAGTGCGGCGTCTGCGAGTACCTCAACGTCTGCGGCGGCTGCCGCGCACGCGCCTATGCCATGAGCGGCGACTACCTCGAGGAGGAGCCGTTCTGCACGTACACCCCGATCCGCATGATGAGGAACCTGGGATGAAGAAGCCCGCCGGAAAGACGACCCCGAAACACGATTTCCTGGAGGCCTGCCGCGGCCGCGCCGTGCGCCGCACGCCGGTCTGGATCATGCGCCAGGCCGGGCGGTACCAGCCGGAGTACCGCGCCATCCGCAAGAAGCACACGTTCATGCAGATGTGCAAGACGCCGGAGCTGGCGGCGCGGGTCACGCTGCTGCCGGTGGAGCAGCTCGGCGTCGACGCGGCGATCCTGTTCTCCGACATCCTCATCCCCGTCGAGGCGATGGGGGTGCCGGTCGAGTTCACCGAGAAGAAGGGCCCGGTGCTCGCGCGGCCGGTGCGCACCGCGCGCGACGTGGCGCGGCTGCGCGTGCCGGACCCGGCCGGGGAGATGCCGTTCGTCATGGAGGCGGTGCGGCTGATCCGCCGCGGGCTCGCCGGGAAGGTGCCGCTCATCGGTTTCTGCGGCGCCCCCTGGACGCTCGCCTCGTACATGGTCGAGGGCGGCGGCTCGAAGAGCTACGTCGAGATCAAGAAGCTGATGTTCGGCGCGCCCGAGGTCTACCGCGCGCTCATGGACAAGATCACCGCGACGGTCGCGGACTACCTCGTCGCGCAGGTCGAGGCCGGCGCCGAGGCGATCCAGCTCTTCGACTCCTGGGCCGGCGCGCTCTCGCCCCGCGACTACCGCACGCTCGCGGCGCCCTGGTCGGCGCGGATCATCCGGGCGGTGAAGAAGACGGGGGTGCCGGTGATCCACTTCGTGTACGACGGCGGCGGCGTGCTCGAGCAGGTGCGCGACACCGGCGCGGACGTGGTCGGCCTGGACTGGCGCGTGGACATCGACGTGGCGCGCAAGCGGCTCGGAGCGAAGACTGCGGTGCAGGGCAACCTCGACCCCTGCTCGCTGTTCCTGCCGGAGCGGCAGCTGCGGGCGCGGGTGCGCGAGGTGCTGCGGGCGAACGCCGGGCAACCCGGGCACGTCTTCAACCTCGGCCACGGGATCCTGCCGCAGTGCTCGGTGCGCGCCGCGCGGGTGCTCGTCGACGAGGTCCACAAGTTCAAGCTCTAGGACGGCGTGCCAGCCGCCGAACCGGCGCCGATCGGTACTCGACGCGAGCGCGTTCCCGTGCCGGGCAACGGCCCGGCGGCGCCTGTTCCCTTCCGTCTCTCACACGTTCTCGTGTCCGCGGGGGCGGGGCGGTGCCGTGCGGCCGCGTCGTTACGCGCTCGACCTGGGCCTGTCCGGCCCTCCGCTCGAAACGCATAACTCGCCCCTGCGGGGCTCAAACAATGCGTTTCGCCCTTCGGGACGCTCCGGTCCGGCCGCCCAGGTTCCCTCGCGCTCCACCATGCGTCCGCCCGTCACCGCCCCGCCCCCGCTCGGGCATGTGCGACTTCGTCAACAGGGATCCGGCCCGGGGGCGCCTGTGAACGGTCATAATGCGCCGGCCGCCAGTTGTGGCGGCTGAGTGTGGCCGGCGCATCGACAGTCGAGCAGCTGATGAGTGCTCTCGCGGACTGAACGCAGCAGGGCGAGACGGAAGTGAACAGGCGTCCCCGGGCTGGAGCCCGGCACGGGCACCTGCTCGTCGCGGCGAACAGCGGACGGAGCACCGCGGGTTCCCAGCGACAAGGCGCCGGCGAGCGCACGCAGACGCGCAACGGCTCACAGTGTAAGATGATCAGATGACAGAGAACGGACCCAACGTCGTCCTGCTGCTGAACATGGGCGGACCGGACTCCGAAGCCGCGGTCGCGCCGTTCCTCACCAACCTGTTCCTCGACCCCGAGATCCTCCCCCTGCCGCTGCCCGGCCCCCTGCGCAGCTTCGTGGCGCGGCGCATCGCGGCCGGGCGCGCGCCGAAGGTGATCCCCCGCTACCGCCTGCTCGGCGGGAAGTCGCCGCAGGGCGAGTTGACGGCGCGGCAAGCCACCGCCCTCGAGGCAGCCCTCAACGCCGGGGGCGGCGGGCGCTGGCGCGTGCTCGTCGCGATGCGCTACTGGCACCCCTTCATCGAGGAGGCGGTCGAGGAGGCGGCGGCGCTGCGCCCCGCGCGGCTCGTCGCGCTCTCGCTCTACCCGCACTACTCGCGCGCCGTGGGCGGCAGCAGCATCGGCGAGCTGCACCGGGCTCTGCGGCTGCGCCCGGTCGGCTGCCGCGTCTCCGTGGTCGACCAGTTCTTCCGCCATCCGCTCTTCCTCCAGGCGCACGCCGCGCGGATCGCGGCCGCGCTCGCGCAGTTCGCCGGCGGGGGCCGCGACGCGTTCGTGCTGTTCTCGGCGCACAATCTCCCGGAAAAGCTCATCCGGCGGGGCGACCCCTACCTCGACCAGGTCCGGGCGACCGTCGAGGGGCTGCTGCCGGCGATCGGCGCGCGCCCCTGGGAGCTGGCCTTCCAGAGCCGCTCCGGGCCCGTGAAGTGGCTGGCGCCGGAGGTCGCCGAGACGCTGCGGGAGCTCGCCGCCGCGGGGCGCCGGCAGGTGCTCATGGTGCCGCTCTCCTTCGTCTCGGACCAGATCGAGACGCTCTACGAGATCGACCTGCTCTACGCGCAGGAGGCGCAGCGCGCGGGCGTCGAGTTCCGGCGCACGCCGGCCTTCAACGACGCGCCGGACTTCATCGCGCTGCTGGAAGCGCTCGTGCGCCAGGCCGCAGGCCGCTGATACGGGGCGAGTGCCCGGCGGGAGAGCGCTGCCAGGCGGTGCTTCCCGGCGGGCGCTCCCACAAGGGGGGCGCGCCGCCTCCCTTATGGCGCGGCTCTCGCCGCTGTCACCCCCCTCTGGCAATCGCGTTCCGTGCATTCCTCGCCGTGCGCATGCCGCAGGCTCGCGTACGGCTCTGAGCGGCCTGCCGTGCCCGTCCGAGCGGAGGGGTTGACAGGAAGAATTCGGCGTACTATATGTTCGGTATGCGAACTGTTCGTGCGTCGTCAGCCGGCGGCGACCGCAGCGTGGCCGAGCTCGAGGCGCTCTTCCCGGACATCATCCGCGTGATGAGCGGCGTGCGCGAGGTCGTCCACCGCGGCCTCGACCTGACGTACAACCAGTACAAGACGCTGGCCGCGCTGCGCGCCGGCGGCGGGCTGACGCTGGACGCGCTGCGCCGGGAGTTGCACGTCGCCGCGAGCACGGCCTCGGAGATGGTCGAGCGGCTCGTGCGCCTCGGCCTGGTGCGCCGCACGGTGCCGGCCGAGAACCGGCGCACCCTGCGGCTGGAGGTCTCCCCGCGCGGCGAGCGCTACCTCGCCGGGCTGGAGCACAACCTCATCGACAACTACCGCCGGCTCCTTGCCGAGCTGGCACCCCGGGAGCGCGAGCGGCTGCTCGAGGCCTTCCGGGCGATCCTGGACGTCCTCGGGGGCCGCGCATCCGGCCGCCCCGGGGCGTGAGCCGCGGCGCAGGGGCCGCAGGAGGAAGCAGATGGAACGGACCGAGGTCATCGTCGTCGGCGGGGGGATCAGCGGGATCGCCTTCGCGTGGAAGGCCGCGCAGGCCGGCCGCTCCGTGCTGCTGCTCGAGGGCGGGACGCGGACCGGCGGCTGCTTCCACTCGCACCGCGCCCCCGATGGCTACTGGTACGAGCTGGGCGCGCACACGACCTACAACAGCTACGGCGGCTTCCTCGAGATCGCCGCCGGCAGCGGCGCGGCCGCGCAGCTGGTGCAGCGCGGACCGGCACGCGCGCACTTCGGCTACCTGCGCGACGGCGCCTACGCCTGGATGACGCCGCCGAAGCTCCTGACCCGCTTCAACTGGCTCGAGATCGCGCTGCACGGCCCGATCGGCATCCTGCGGGGGAAGCGGGGACGCACCATGGCCCAGTACTACGGCGGCCTGCTCGGGCCCGGGAACTACGCGCGCTGGCTCAAGCCGTTCCTCGCGGCGGTGCCCTCCCAGGACGCCGACGAGTTCCCGGCGGAGGGCCCGGGCTCGCTCTTCAAGAAGCGCCCGCGCGCCGAGCAGTACCCCCGCAGCTTCGGCTTCGCCGGCGGCCTGCAGACGGTCTGCGACCTGGCGCTGCGCGTGCCCGGCATCCGGGTCGAGACGGGCGCGCAGGTCGCGCGCCTCGCCCCGGCGGCGGACGGCTTCGTCGCGACCACCGCGGACGGCCGCTCCTTCGCGGCGCCGGTGGCCGCCGTGGCGGCGCCGATCGACGCGGCCGCGACGATTCTCGCGGCCGACTTCCCGGAGCTGGGCCGGGCGCTCGCCCCGGTGAAGACCGTGGCCGTCGAGAGCCTCGGCGTGACGCTGCCCCGCGCCCGCTGCTGGATGCCCGAGTGCGCGTTCGTCATCCCGTCGGCCGACCTCTTCCATTCCGCGGTGACCCGCGACCCGTTCCCGGATCCGGAGCGGCGCTCCTTCACGTTCCACTTCCGCGGCGGGGTTCCGCGGGGGGACCAGCTGCGCCGCATGGCCGAGGTCCTGCGCTGCGCGGTCGACGAGCTGGGCGAGCCGCAGGCGCGCCGCGCGATACTCCCCTCCCCGGTCCTCGGCCACGACCGCGTCGTCGCCGATCTGGACCGCGCGCTCGCCGGCCGCCGGCTGGCGCTCACGGGGAACTACTTCCAGGGGCTCGCGATCGAGGACTGCGTCCAGCGCTCCTTCGCCGAGTTCCAGCGGGTGGGCTGAGCGCCCGCGCTCGCATTCCCGACACAAATGCCTTGCCGTCGACCGGACAAATGCGTAGAATTCCGGTTTTCCAAGGGGAAAGGACGACAGGGGTGAAGAAGGACTTTCTCTCGATTCTCGACCTGTCCGCCGCCGAACTGCGGCGGATCGTCGAGGAGGCGCTGCGCCTCAAGCGCGCGCACCGGGCGGGGCGGCGCAACCAGCGTCTGGCCGGCAAGACCCTGGGCCTGCTCTTCCTGAAGCCCTCGACGCGCACGCGCATCTCGTTCCAGGCCGGGATGACGCAGCTCGGCGGCTCGAGCGTCGCGCTCAACCCGGGCGAGATCCAGCTCCACCGCGGCGAGACGCTCGAGGACACCGCCCGCGTCGTCTCGCGCTTCCTCGACGGGATCGTCATCCGGACCTTCGCCCACGCCGAGATCGAGGCCTGGGCCGCGGCCGCCTCCATCCCCGTCATCAACGGCCTCTCCGACTTCTCGCACCCCTGCCAGATCCTCGCCGACCTGCTCACCATCCGCGAGGTGCGCGGCTCGCTCCAGCGGCTGCGGGTCGCGTACATCGGCGACGGCAACAACGTCGCCCACTCCTGGATCCTGGCCGCCGGGATGCTCGGCATCGACTTCGTCCTCGCCGCCCCCGCCGGCTACGACCCGGACCCCGGCGTGCTCGCGGCGGCGGCGAACCTCTGGAAGGGCCGCGGCGAGCCGCCGCGCGTGGTGCGCGACCCCGCCGAGGCGGCGGCCGGCGCGCACTTCCTCTACACCGACGTCTGGACGAGCATGGGCCAGGAGGCCGAGACCAAGCGGCGGCTCAAGGCCTTCCGCGGCTACCAGATCGACGCGAAGCTCCTCGCCCGCGCCCGCCGCGGCGCCGGCGTGCTCCACTGCCTCCCCGCCCACCGCGGCGAGGAGATCGCCGCCGAGGTCATCGACGGGCCGCAGTCGCTCGTCTTCGACCAGGCGGAAAACCGGCTGCACGCGCAGAAGGCGCTGCTCGTGCGCCTGCTGGGCCGCGCTCGGTCCTGAGTGGGCACGAGCGAGAGCAACCGGCCGGCACAGGAATCGCAAGTCGCTGGGGACGGAATTCGATTCCGTCCCCCAAGGAACGGGTGACGGGAGACTGACTCGATGGCGAAGACCAAGCGACCGAAGATCGTCCTGGCGTACTCCGGGGGACTCGACACCTCCGTGATCATCCCCTGGCTGGGCGAGACGTACGGCTACGACGTGGTGGCCTTCATCGCCGACCTCGGGCAGGAGGAGGACCTGCGCGCCATCCGCGCCAAGGCGCTGAAGACCGGCGCGGTGAAGGCGATCGTGCGCGACCTGCGCCGGGAGTTCGCGGAGCAGTACGTCCTGCCGGCGCTGCAGGCCGGCGCGCAGTACGAGGGCAAGTACCTCATGGCCACCGCGCTCGGGCGGCCGCTGATCGCCAAGCACCTCTGCGAGATCGCCGCGGCCGAGGGGGCGGTGGCCGTCGCCCACGGCTCGACGGGCAAGGGCAACGACCAGGTGCGCTTCGACGTCTCGGTCATGGCGCTGGCGCCGCACCTGAAGATCGTCGCCCCGGTGCGCGAGTGGGAGTTCACGAGCCGCGACCAGGAGATCGAGTACGCCGCGGCGCGCGGCATCCCCGTGCCGGTGACCAAGAAGAAGCCGTACAGCCTCGACAAGAACCTCTGGGGCATCTCGATCGAGTGCGGCGTGCTCGAGGACCCGTGGGTGGCGCCGCCGGAGGACATCTACTCGCTCACCCGGCTGCCGCGCAAGGCGCCGGCGCGGGCGGAGGAGGTCGTGATCGGCTTCGAGCGCGGCGTCCCGGTCGCGCTCAACGGCAAGAGGCGCGACCTTGTCCCGCTCATCGTCGAGCTCAACCGCGTCGGCGGCCGCCACGGGGTCGGCGTCACCGACCTCGTCGAGAACCGCCTCGTCGGCATCAAGTCGCGCGAGATCTACGAGGCCCCCGGCGGGACGATCCTGCACGCGGCGCACCGCGAACTCGAGGCGCTGGTGCTCGATCGGGAGATGCTCCACACCAAGCAGACGCTCGTCACGCGCTACTCGGAGATGGTCTACTACGGCTGGTGGTTCTCGCCGCTGCGCGAGGCGCTCGACGCCTTCGTCGCGGTGTCGCAGCGCAACGTCAGCGGCGAGGTGCGGCTCTCGCTCTACAAGGGCTCCTGCCGGCCGCTGGCGCGCCGCTCGCCCTTCTCGCTCTACGACCGCAACCTCGCGACCTACGAGGCGAGCGACACCTTCGACCACAAGGCGGGCGCGGCGTTCACCAAGCTCTGGGGCCTGCCGCTGAAGATCCAGGGGCGCGTCGCGCAGCGCGCCGCGAAGAAGTAGCGCGGGGCGGGCGCACGGCCGTGGCGAAGCGAAAGCCGCAGGCGGCGCAGCGGATGTGGGGCGGGCGCTTCTCGCGCCCCCCGGCGCAGGCCGCCGAGGAATTCTCGCGCTCCCTGCACTTCGACTCGCGCCTCGCACCGTTCGACATCGCCGGGAGCCTCGGGCACGCACGGGCGCTGCGCCGCGCCGGCGTCCTCTCGGCGGGCGAACTGGCGGCGCTCGAGGTCGGGCTGGCGAAGCTGGCCAGGCTCGTGGTCTCCGGGAAGGCCGACTTCGCGACGGGCGAGGAGGACGTCCACTCCTGGGTCGAGAACCGCCTGCGCGAGCTGGTCGGGGAGCCGGCCGACAAGCTGCACACCGGGCGCAGCCGCAACGACCAGGTGGCCCTCGACGCGCGCCTCTGGCTGCGCGCGGAGATCGAGGCGACGCTCGGGCGCATCCGTGCGCTCAACGGGGCCCTGCTCGACCTGGCCGGGCGTCACGCGACGCAGCTCTTCCCCGGGCACACGCACTTCCAGCCGGCGCAGCCCGTGCTGCTGGCGCACCACCTGCTGGCCTACGTCGAGATGCTGCTGCGCGACGCCGGGCGCTTCCGCGGCGCGCTGGCGCGCACCGCCGTGCTCACGACCGGCAGCGGCGCGCTCGCGGGGACGTCGATCCCGCTCGACCGCCGGGCCATGGCGCGCGAGCTGGAGCTGCCGGCGGTCAGCGCCAACAGCCTCGACGCCGTCTCCGACCGGGACTTCGTCGCCGAGTTCGTCTTCTGCGCGGCGCTGACCATGACGCACCTCTCGCGCTTCGCCGAGGAGCTGATCATCTGGTCGCACCCGGCGCTGGGCTGGGCGGAGATCGGCGACGAGTACTGCACCGGCTCGAGCCTCATGCCCCAGAAGAAGAACCCCGACATGGCCGAGCTGGTGCGCGGCAAGACCGGTCGGGTGACCGGCCACCTCGTCGGGCTGCTGACGCTGCTCAAGGGGCTACCGCTGGCCTACAACCGCGACCTCCAGGAGGACAAGGAGGCGCTCTTCGACGCCGCGGACACGCTGCGCGGGTCGCTCGAGGTCATGACCGGCGTCGTCGGCTCCCTCTCGTTCCGCCCGGAGCGGCTGGAGGCGGCCGCGGCGGCCGGCTTCTCGGCGGCCACGGACCTGGCCGAGTACCTCGCGCTCGCGGGCGTCCCCTTCCGGCAGGCGCACCACGTCGTCGGCCGGATCGTCCGCCACTGCATCGAGGGGGGCAAGGACCTGCCGGATCTCACGTTGGAGGAGCTGCGCGGCTTCTCGCCGAAGTTCGGGCCCGACGCGCTGCGCATCCTCACCGCGAAAGCTTCCGTGAGCCGCAAGCGCGGACCGGGGTCGACCGCGCCGGCCGAGGTGCGGAAGGCGCTGCGCGAGGCGCGCGCGCGCAACCGCTAGCGGCGGGCCCCTCCCCGCGGCGCCACCAGAGCGTCGCGAGGGCTACCAGAGCTTCGTCAGGTCCTCGGCGGTGTAGGCGTGGTCGCGCCGCTGCCAGTAGCTGCGCTCCCCGCCGCTCCGTCGCCTCAGGTGCAGGAAGTCCCCGCGGGTCAGGCGCGCCAGGGCGGCGATCGGCGTCAGGAACAGATAGAAGATCGCACCGAGCAGGATGCGGGAGTTCACCGCGCCGAGGACCGCCGCGAGGGCCAGCCACCCGCGGGCGATCAGCCGCGCCGCGGGCTTGACGAAGAGCCCGACCGCGAGCAGCAGCGACGCCGCCGCGAGGAAGGCCTTGCCGGCGACCGGCCGGTCGCGCAGCAGGTGCCCGAAGACGAGGCAGGCGAGCGCGAGCACCCCGACGGTCTCGAGGACGGTCTCGCGCGTCAGCTCCTTCTTCACCGGCGCGCCCCTAGAACAGCGTGTAGATGAACGGCGCGACGGCGGAGCCGCTCGTGAGCACGATCAGCACGCCGAAGAGCAGCAGCACGATCACCATCGGCAGCAGCCACCACTTCTTGCGCTCCCTGAGGAAACCCCACAGATCACCGATCGCCGACATGCTCTCCTCCGTCCATCCCTAGTCCATCACGAGCGACTCGCGCCACTCTTTCCCCTCGCCCCACGCCGGCTGGTCCTGCTTCTCGAAGAGCCAGTCGCCGACGACGAGCGCGTCCATCTCGGTCCGCATGAAGCAGCGGTAGGCGTCCTCCGGCGTGCAGACGATGGGCTCGCCGCGCACGTTGAAGCTGGTGTTCACGACCAGGCCGCAGCCGGTGCGCCGCCGGAAGGCGTCGATCAGCCGCCAGTAGTCCGGGTTCGTCCCGCGGTGCACGGTCTGGATGCGCGCCGAGTAGTCCAGGTGCGTCACCGCCGGGATGTCCGAGCGCTGGTGGTAGAGCTTCTCGCGCAGCGCCAGCCCGTGGTAGCCCGGCGGCAGCGGCCGGCGGCGGGCCGCCTGCACGTCCGCGATGAGCAGCATGTAGGGCGACTCCCCCTCCAGCTCGAAGTACGCCGCGGCCTCCTCGGCAAGCACGGACGGGGCGAACGGGCGGAAGCTCTCGCGGTACTTGATCTTGAGGTTGAGCTTCTTCTGGATCTCCGGGTTGCGCGGGTCGGCGAGGATGCTGCGCCCGCCCAGCGCCCGCGGCCCCCACTCCATGCGGCCGCGCACCCAGCCGACGATCCGACCGGCGTCGAGCAGCTCGGCCGCGCGCTCGCAGAGCGCGCCGAAGTCCTCGAAGCGCCGGCCCACGGCGCGGTAGCGGCCGATGACGCGGCGCACCTGCGCCTCCTCGGGCTCGGGGCCGAGGTACGAGCCGCGCATCCGGTCGCCACCGCCGGGCGCCGGCCGGCGCGGGTTGCCGCGGG
>DATDCY010000221.1 GCA_036524115.1 bacterium
CCCCCCCCTCCCCCCCCCCCCCCCCGACGACGCCCCCCGGTGACGCCGCCGAGGCGGCGGGTGCCCGGGACGTCTGGGTAATTCACCCCATTGACCGGCGCCGCGGCCGGTCTACGTTGGACTCGGGCCGCCCGGCCAGGGACAGACGCGGCGGGCCCGGGGGGAAACAAGTGGAACTGTCGCTGGGTCGCGCCTGGACGTGGATCGCCGCCGCCTGCCTGCTCACCGTCCTCGCCGCGGTCGCCGAGCCCATCTCCGGCCTCGGGCACCGCTGGGGCTGGTGGTCCTTCCGCCACGGCTTCACGATCCTGCGCTACGCCGCCTTCGCCGGGCTGATCGCGGCGGGCCTCGCCCTCGTGGGGCTGGTCATCGCGCGCGGCGCCGGGGGCCGCGCGGCGCCCGCCCTTGCCGTCGTCGTCGTGGTCCTCGGCGCGGCGCTCTTTCTCTGGCCCTGGCGCCTGGTGCGCGTCGCCCGCCAGGTCCCGCCGATCCACGACATCACCACCGACACCGCGTCGCCTCCCGCCTTCTCGGCGATCGTGCCGCTGCGCGCCGGGGCCCCGAACGGGCTGGAGTACGGGGGCGAGGCGGTCGCGGCCCAGCAGCGCCGCGCCTACCCCGACATCCAGCCGCTGCTGCTGGCGCTGCCGGCCGAGGCGGCGTTCCAGCGGGCGTTGGAGGCCGTGCGCGCCCTCGGCTGGACGATCGTGGCGGCGGACGCGCGGACCGGACGCATCGAGGCCTCGGACCGGACGTTCTGGTACGGCTTCGTCGACGATGTCGTCGTGCGCATCGAGCCGCGCGAGGGCGGCAGCCGGATCGACGTCCGCTCCGTCTCGCGCGTCGGCACGAGCGACATCGGCGCGAACGCCCGTCGCATCCGCAGGTTCCTCGCGGCCGTCCAGGGCGGAGGCTCCGGCGCGGCGGAAGCGCACGCGGCGGAAGCGCCGGGCGTCACCGTCGGCGCGACCGCGTTCTCCCCGCTCGTGAAGCCGGCCGCGGAGTGGCGGCGCCTGCTGCCGCCGGAGCGCTTCGACATCCTCTTCGAGGAGGGGACGGAGCGCGCGTTCTCCAGCCTGCTCGACAAGGAGACGCGCCCGGGGACCTACATCTGCGCCGCCTGCTTCCTGCCGCTGTTCGACGCGGCGGCCAAGTACGACAGCGGCACGGGCTGGCCGAGCTTCTGGCAGCCGATCGCGGGGCGCGTGGCGACGAAGCACGACTACCGCCTCTTCACGCCGCGCACCGAGTACCACTGCGTCCGCTGCGGCGGGCACCAGGGCCACGTCTTCGACGACGGGCCGGCGCCGACCGGCAAGCGCTGGTGCAACAACGGGCTCGCGCTGCTCTTCGTCCCGCAGGGCGAGCCGCTCCCCGCGCTGAGGCAGTGACGGTGGCCGCGCGCTGCGTCCTGTCCTCGCTGCTCTGCGCGGCCGCCGCGTGCGCACTGGCCGCGGGCGCCGGCTCCCCCGCCGCTTCCGCCGCGGACGCCCCCCGGGCCGCCGAGCCGGCGAAGCTGCTCACCGCCACGTTCGCCGGCGGCTGCTTCTGGTGCATGCAGGCGCCCTACGACCGGCTGCCGGGCGTCGTCTCGACCGAGGCCGGGTACACCGGGGGGACGAAGCGCAGCCCGACCTACGAAGAGGTGTCCGCGGGGACCACCGGCCACGCCGAGTCCGTGCGCGTCGTGTACGACCCCGCGCGCGTCAGCTACGAGCGGCTGCTGGAGGTCTTCTGGCACAACATCGATCCGCTGGCGCGCGACCGGCAGTTCTGCGACGCCGGCCACCAGTACCGCTCGGCGATCTTCTGGCACGACGAGGCGCAGCGCAGCGCCGCCGAGGCCTCGAAGGCGGCACTGGAGGCGTCGGGCCGCTTCAAGGAGCCGATCGCCACCGAGATCGTGCCCGCCGGCGAGTTCTGGCCGGCGGAGGACTACCACCAGTCCTACTACCGCAAGAACCCCATCCGCTACAAGTTCTACCGCTTCAACTGCGGCCGCGACGCCCGGCTCAAGGAGCTCTGGGGAGAAGCAGCCGGCGAGTGACGCCCGCTCCGCGCCGCTTGACTTGGGCATTCCCTGCCCCGAGAATCCGCGGCATCGCGCGTGCCGGTCGGCACGGGAGGGCGCCATGTGGAGCTACTACCATTTCCTGACCGCGTACTACCTCTGGTTCATCGGGGCGGTGGTGTTCCTCGTCCTGCTCTGGCAGTCGGTGGTCATCGTCGGCGGCACCGAGATCGCGGTCATCGAGCGCCGCTGGTTCGGCCGGAAGATGCCGCAGGGGCGCGTGATGGCGCTGGCCGGCGAGATCGGCATCCAGGCGCGCACGCTCGGGCCGGGGCTGCACCTGCTGATCCCGTTCCTCTACCGGACGTCGAAGGAGTCGTTCTCGCCGATCGCCGAAAGCGAGGTCGGTGTCGTCGAGTCGATCGACGGCGACCCGGTTCCGCCGGGCCGGATCTTCGCGCACGTCGTCCCGGGCCACAACGCGTTCCAGGACGGCGAGGCCTTCCTGAACAACGGCGGCCAGAAGGGGCCGCAGATCCAGATCGTCCCGCCCGGCACGTACCGCATCAACCCGGTGCTCTTCCGCCTCAAGAAGTCCGGCGTCGTGCAGGTCGCGGAGAACGAGATCGCGATCGTCTCCTCGACCGACGGCGACCCGATCCCGCCGGGGAAGATCTTTGCGGGGGTCGTGCCCGGCCACAACGCCTTCCAGAACGGCGACGCGTTCCTGAACAACGGCGGCCAGAAGGGGCCCCAGATCGAGGTGCTGCCGCCGGGCACCTACCGCATCAACCCGGAGCTGTTCCGCGTCAGGAAGGTGCCGGCGGTGACGATCGGCGAGATGGAGGTCGGCCTGCTCATCGCCTCCGACGGCAGCCCGATCCCGCCGGGGAAGATCTTCGCCCGCGTGGTCGGCGGCCACAACGCCTACCAGGACGGCGAGGCCTTCCTGAAGAACGGCGGCGAGAAGGGCCCGCAGATCGAGGTGCTCCCGCCCGGCACCTACCGCATCAACCCCGACCTGTTCGCGGTGCGCAAGGTCCCGGTGGTGGTGATCGAGAAGGGAAAGATCGGCGTCGTCACCTCGATGGACGGGCAGCCGATCCCGGCGGGGAGGCTGCTGGCCGGCAAGGTCGAGGGACATGCCAACTTCGAGAACGGCCAGGCCTTCCTCACCAACGGCGGGCAGAAGGGCCCGCAGATCGACGTGCTCCTGCCCGGCACCTACCGCATCAACACCGACCTCTTCCACGTCGAGACACGGGACGCCACGGTGGTCCCGGCGAGCAAGGTCGGCCTGATCACGGCCCTTGACGGCGAGGCGCTCCCGGAGGACGAGTACGTCGCCAAGCCGGTCGAGGGGCACGACAACTACCAGAATGCCTCGAAGTTCCTCCAGGCCGGCGGCCAGCGCGGCCCGCAGTTCGACGTGCTCAAGCCCGGGACCTACTACATCAACCCCATGATCTTCAAGATCGACCTCGACGACGTGGCGACGGTCGAGCGCGGCCAGGTCGCCGTCGTCGTCTCGAACGTCGGCGAGGAGCCGCCGCAGGTGCGGGCGCTCATCGAGGACGCCGCGCGGCAGGAGGGGGCCGCCAAGGGCACCGAGACCTACCAGACGATCGAGGACAGGCTCAAGGTCGGCATCGAGCGCTACGTCGTGGCCAAGGGCTACCGCGGCATCCAGGAGGAGGTCGCGGGCCCCGGGTACTACTACCTCAACCGGCGCGCGTACCTGGTCTACGTGGTGGACACCACGAACATCACCATCGACTGGGACGACGCCAAGGAGACGCGGTTCAACCCGCTGAAGGTCATCTCGCGCGACGGCTTCGAGATCAGCGTGTCGGTCAAGGTCGTGATCCGCGTGCGGCCCGACCAAGCGCCGTACATGGTCGCGAAGATCGGCTCGATCGAGAACCTGATCCTGCACGTCATCCACCCGATGATCGACTCGAGCTTCCGCAACCAGGCCTCCTCGACCTCGGCGATGAACTTCATGCAGGACCGGCAGGAGGAGCAGCGCAAGGCCGAGGACCGCGCGAAGTCCGAGCTGGAGCGCTACCACGTCGAGTGCGTCTCGGTGCTGATCTGCCAGATCAACCTGCCGCAGGACCTGATGGACACGCAGACGCGCAAGATCATCGCGCAGCAGCAGCAGGCGATGTACCAGGACCAGCAGAAGGCCGAGCAGACGCGCATCGCGACCGAGAAGACGCGCTCCGAGGCCGACCAGCAGAAGAACCTCGTCGAGGCCGAGATCGGCGTGAAGATCGCCGAGCAGAACAAGCAGAAGGCGATCCGCTTCGCCGAGGGCGAGGCCGAGAGCATCCGCCTGCGCGCCGAGGGCGAGGCCAAGGGCATCCGGGCGCGCGGCGAGGCCGAGGGCGCCAAGATCCTCGCGATGGGCGAGGCCACCGCCAAGGCCTATGAGCTGCAGAACAAGGCGGTCGGCAGCCAGGGCGTCACCGCGATCGAGATCGCCAAGCAGGTCGCGGCCGGGAACGTCAAGGTGACGCCGGACTTCCTGGTGCAGGGAGGGGACAACCTCGGCGGGCTGCTCTCGGCGTACCTGACCCGGCTCGTGACGGCGAAGGCCGATGCCGCGCCCGTCCCCCCGCCGGCGGCGGGAAGCGGCCCCGCCGCCTGACCCGGCGCCGGTGCCGCCCCGCGGATGTCCGGATTTCCCGACATCCGACTGAATGACTATGGTATTCTCGCGTTCACCTGCACGGGCGGAGGCGGCGCGACGGCTGCTGGCGGCCGCACGGCGGCGGGGACAGGCAACAACTTCACAGGGAGGTAAGGCGATGGCGGGACGGAAGCTCTTCGCGGGTCTGCTCGGCACGGCGGCGCTCGCCGCGATGGTCCTTTTCGGCGCCGGCAGCGCGCCGGCGGCGGACACGATCAAGATCGGCGGCATCTTCGACATCACCGGGGCGACCTCGGACGTCGGCGCGGACTACGCGGTGGCGGCCAAGGACGCCGTCGCCTACATCAACGCCAACGGCGGCATCAACGGCAAGAAGCTGGAGATGGTGGCGAACGACTACGCCTACAAGATCCCGGACGCGGTCAACCTCTACAAGACCTACAAGGACGACGGCATCTACCTGATCCAGGGGTGGGGCACGGGCGACACCAACGCGCTCAAGGAGATGGTGAACGCCGACCAGGTCGTCTACATGTCCGCCTCCTACGACACTGGGATCAGCGACCCGTCGAAGACCCCGTACAACTTCTTCGTCGGCACCAGCTACGGCGACTCGATCCGCGCCGCGATGCAGTACATCGCCGACACCTGGACCGACACGAGCCGCAAGCCGAAGGTCGTCTTCATCTACCCGGACCACCCCTACGGCAAGAACCCGATCCCGGCCGGCAAGGACGCCGCGAAGGCGCTCGGCTTCGAGATCGGCCCGGACCAGGACGTCAGCCTCAAGGCCACGGACGCGGTCAGCCAGCTCACCGAGATGAAGAAGTTCAACCCGGACTGGGCCTGGATCGGCGGCACGGCCGCGAGCACCGCGGTCATCATCAAGGACGCGGCGAAGCTCGGCCTCCCGACCAAGTTCATCTGCAACGTCTGGGGCTTCAACGAGAACCTGCTCAAGCTCACCGGCGAGGCGTCGCGGGAGCGGGCCTACGGCATGGTGCCCTTCACGATGTGGGGCGACGACGTCCCCGGCATGAAGCCGATCATGGAGATGCACAAGAAGAACCACCCGAACGACGCGCACGCCGAGCCCTACGTCCAGGGCTGGACCTCGATGATGGTGATGTGGGAGGCCCTCAAGCGCGCCGACAAGAACAACGCCCTGAACGCCCAGGGCGTGAAGGCCGCGCTCGAGACGATCAAGGACTTCGACACCGGCGGGCTCTCGGCCCCGATCACCTTCACGCCGACCGACCACCGGCCGAACACCTCGCTGCGCATCATGAAGGTCGACAAGGACGGGAAGAT
The DNA here is from genome assembly GCA_036524115.1 of bacterium. Classification (NCBI taxonomy): domain Bacteria; species bacterium. Next base: position 5,979 of record DATDCY010000221.1, read on the forward strand.
CGTCCTGGTGAAGCAGGTCTCCGTCAAGCGGTAGGGAAGACGGCACCGGCGCGCAGCGTCGGTCCTCCGATTCGCGAGGGGGCGGGACTGGTTCCCGCCCCCTTTCCTATGCCCGCCTGCGTGGTCCTGTCGCTGCGCACCCCCGTCGTGCTCCCTTCGGTCCGCCCGTCGGGGGGCCCCCGCTCCGCGCCACCCCTCCGGCTCAAGCCGCTATTGGACCGTCTTCGGCTAGTGTCAAGTTGCCAGGGGGGCGTCCCTTCCGTTTCCCTACCGGGAATGGCATAATTCGCCGGCCATGGAGCCGCTCCTGAGCCTCAACAACGTCGAGGTCATCTACAACGACGTCATCCTCGTGCTCAAGGGGATGTCGCTGAAGGTCGAGCCGGGGAAGATCGTCGCCCTGCTCGGCGGCAACGGCGGCGGCAAGTCCACCACGCTCAAGGCGATCTCCGGCCTGCTCAAGAGCGAAGAGGGCGAGGTCACCGACGGGTCGATCACGTTCCTCGGCGAGCGCATCGACAACGCCGATCCGGAGTCGATCGTCCGGCAGGGCATCTTCCAGGTGATGGAGGGGCGCCGGGTGTTCGACGAGCTGACCGTGCACGACAACCTTGTCGCCGGCGCGCACACGCGGCGCCACTGGCGCGACGCGAAGCGGGACATGGAGATGGTCTTCACCTATTTCCCGCGCCTGAAGGAGCGGCGCCACAACATCGCGGGCTACCTCTCCGGCGGCGAGCAGCAGATGCTCGCGATCGGGCGGGCGCTCATGGCGCGGCCCAAGCTGATGCTCCTCGACGAGCCCTCGCTGGGGCTGGCGCCGCTGCTGGTGCGCGAGATCTTCGAGATCATCAAGCGCATCAACGAGGAGGAGAAGGCGACGATCCTGCTCGTCGAGCAGAACGCGCGCGTGGCGCTCTCGATCGCGCACTACGGCTACATCATGGAGAACGGCAAGATCGTGCTCGACGACACGGTCGAGAAGCTCAAGGAGAACGAGGACATCAAGGAGTTCTACCTGGGGTTGTCGCAGGTGGGCGGCAAGAAGAGCTTCCGGGACGTCAAGCACTATCGCAGGAGGAAGCGCTGGCTTTCGTGACCGTGTAGGGCTGCGGGGTCCTGTCGCTGCGCACCCCCGTCGTGCTCCCTTCGGTCCGCGCGCCGGGGGGCCCCCGCTCCGCGCCACCCCTTCGCCCTGCACGTGCCCTGGCGACCACGGCGTCTTCGTGGCGATGGTGCGTTGACGTCCCTCTGGGGAGGAATGGAAGGCGATGACGAAGTCAGGTGGGCAGGAATACGTTCCGGCGGAGGAGTTGCTGCGCGAGCAGATCGCCGGCGTGCGCGAGTTGATGTCGGGCGCGTGGCAGGCCGCGCCGGGATTGGTGCGGCGGCTCGAGGCCGCGGACGTCGCTCCGGGGGACTTGCGCGAGGCGACCGACCTGCTGCGCTTCCCCGTCCTGCGCAAGTCCGACCTCCCAAAGCTCCAGGCCGCGGACCCGCCGTTCGGCGGACTGCTCGCGGTGCCGGTGGAGCGGCTGCGCCGCGTCTTCGCGTCGCCGGGGCCCATCTACGAGCCCGAGGGCGAGGGGCCGGGCTACTACCGCTGGGAGCGCACGATGCGCGCCATCGGGTTCGCCGCCGGCGACGTCATCCTCAACTGCTTCGGCTACCACCTCACGCCGGCCGCCGCGATGTTCGAGGAGGGGGCGCACGGCATCGGCTGCGTCGTCATCCCCGCGGGGATCGGCAACAGCGAGTTGCAGGTCGCCGTCGCCGCGCACTACCGGGCCAACGGCTACATCGGGCTGCCCTCGTACCTCAAGGTCCTGCTCGAGCAGGCGCGCAAGTCCGACCTGCGCCTCTCGATCGCCAAGGCGCTGGTCCTCGCCGAGAAGCTCCCCGAGAGCCTGCGCGCCGAGTTCCAGCGCGAGCACGGCATCCACGTGCGCCAGGGATACGGCACCGCGGAGATCGGCGCGATCGCCTACGAGTGCGAGGCCGCCCGCGGCTTCCACCTCGACCCGGGCGTGCTCGTCGAGATCGTCGACCCGGTCACGGGCGCGCCCGTCGAGCCGGGGACGCCCGGCGAGGTCGTCTGCACGCCGCTGAACCCGGTCTACGCCCTGCTGCGCTTCGCCACGGGCGACCTGGCGGCGCTCGACACCACGCCCTGCCCGTGCGGGCGCACGACGCACCGGCTCACCGCCATCCTCGGCCGCGTCGATCAGAGCACGAAGGTCCGGGGCCTCTTCCTGCACCCGGCGCAGCTGAGCGACGCCCTCACGTCCTTCCCCGCGGTGGAGCGCTTCCGCGCGGCGATCGTGCGCGAGCGCGCGATGGACGATCTGATCATCGAGGTCGCAGCCGCCGCGCCACTGAGCGAGGCGTCGCTCAAGGCGATCGCCGCCCGGGTCAAGGAGACGACGAAGCTCGGCGCGCGGATCGTGCAGCTCACTCCCGGGTCGATCCCCGAGGGCGCGCCGCTCATCGACGACAGAAGAGTCTGGGACTAGGCGCTGGGGGTCCTCAGGGCTTCGAGCGCGCCTTGAGGTACTCCCCGAGGCGATCCATTGCCGCCGCGATGCGCTCGAGGGAGTTGGCGTAGGAGAAGCGCAGGAAGCCCTCGGCGGCGCGGCCGAAGTCGATCCCCGGCGTCACCGCCACCCCGGCCTTCTCGAGGATGTCGAACGCCAGACGGTGCGAATCCCCGTCGAGGTGCCGGGCGTTGACCAGCACGTAGAAGGCCCCGGTCGGCTCCACGGCGATGCCGAACCCCAGCTCCCGCAGCCGGCGCACCAGGAAGCGGCGCCGTTCGTCGTAGACCGCGACCATCCGGGCCACATCCGGCCCCGCCTCCCGCAGCGCGGCCAGCGCCGCGTGCTGGGGGATCGAGCCGGCGGAGATCAGGAAGTTCTGCTGCAGCTTCTGCATCGGGCGGACGAACTTCGGCGGCGCGATCACGTAGCCGAGGCGCCAGCCGGTCATCGCGTACTTCTTGGAGAAGCCGTTCAGCACGAAGGCGTTGTCGGTGAACTCGAGGATCGAGCGGGCCCGCCCCGCGTAGACCAGGCCGTGGTAGATCTCGTCCGAGACGACGCACGGCCCGAGCGCGGCGATCGCCGCCAGGTTCGCGTCGGTCAGCAAGTTGCCGGTCGGGTTGGCCGGCGAGTTGACGAGAATCGCCTTCGTCCGCGCC
>DATDCY010000222.1 GCA_036524115.1 bacterium
CCACAGCTCGGCTCCAACGGCAGCGGGCACGCCCTCGCCGCCGCCCTGGGGCACAGGATCGTCGAGCCCTTCCCCGCGCTGACGCGGATCCGCGTCCGCTCCCCCTGGCTTGCCCACCTCAAGGGGCTCAAGGTCGAGGGACGGGTCGCGCTCGGCGGCAGCGAGTCCTCCGGCGAAGTCCTCTTCACCGCGACCGGGCTCTCGGGCCCACCGGTCCTGGACGTCAGCCGCCGCGCCGGCGAGCTGCTGCGCCGCGGCCGGGAGGCGCGTGCGGTCGTCGATCTCTGCCCGGACCTCGACGCCGCCGCGTTCGCCGCGCTGCTCGCGGAGCGCTTCTCCGCGCGCCAAGGGATCACCGCCGAGTTTGCGCTCGTGGGCTTCCTGCACAAGCGCCTCATCGTGCCGGCGCTCCGCGAGGCCGACATCGACCCTGCCGCCGCCGCGGACGCCGTTGACGCACGCAGGCTCCACGCGCTTGCGGCCCTGCTGCGCGGCTGGGCCTTCGAGGTCACCGGGACCGACTCGTGGGCCGACGCGCAGGTGACCGCCGGCGGCGTGGAGGTCGCCGGCGTGGACCCCGCGACGCTCGAGTCCCGGCTCGCGGCCGGTCTCTTCTTCGCGGGCGAGGTCCTCGACGTCGATGGCGACTGCGGCGGCTTCAACCTGCAGTGGGCCTGGTCGTCCGGACACGTCGCCGGGGCCGCGGCAGCACGTCGGGCGCTCGCCTCCGGATGATCCGCGTCCACGAGGTCCGCCTCCCGCTCGACCACGACGAGGCGCAGATCCGCGCGGCGCTGCTCGAGCGCCTCGGGTTCGCCGCGGCGGACCTGCTGTCCTGGCGCGTCGCGCGCCGCGCCGTCGACGCCCGCCGCAGGGACCGCATCCAGATCGTCTATCAGATCGACGTCGACGTCGCCGACCCTGCGGCGCTGCTGGCGCGCGCGGCCGCGGGGCGGATCGAGCCCGTGCCCGAGCAGCGCTACGAGGCGCCGCAGCCGGGCGGCGAACGGCTCGCTGCGCGGCCGGTGGTCGTCGGCAGCGGCCCGGCCGGGCTCTTCGCCGCGCTCCTGCTCGCCGAGGCCGGCTACCGGCCCCTCGTGCTGGAGCGCGGCCGGCCCGTCGAGCGCCGGACGGCCGACGTCGCGGCGCTGCTCGAACGCGGCGCGTTCGATCCCGAGTCCAACGTCGTCTTCGGCGAGGGCGGGGCCGGGACCTTCTCCGACGGCAAGCTCTACACGCTGATCGGCGACCCCCGCCGCCACAAGGTCTTCACCGAACTCGCGGCCTGCGGCGCCCCGGACGAGATCCTCGTCTCGGCGAAGCCGCACATCGGCACGGACCGCCTCCGGCGCGTCGTGCCCGCGCTGCGCGCCCGCATCCTCGCCGCCGGCGGCGAGGTCTTGTTCGAGAGCCGCGTCGCCGACCTGGACGTGGACGGGGACGCGCTGCGCGCCGTCATCCTCGCCGGCGGCGAGCGGGTCCCCGCCGGAGCCGTGGTCGTCGCGGCCGGGCACAGCGCGCGGGACACGTTCGCGATGCTTCACGCCCGCGGCGTGGCGCTCGCGCCGAAGCCGCTGTCCCTCGGCGTGCGCATCGAGCACCTCCAGGGCGCGATCGACCGCGCCCAGCACGGGGCGGCTGCCGGGCACCCGCGGCTCGGCGCGGCCGAGTACAAGCTCGTCCACCACGGCGCCGACGGCCGCTCGGTCTACACCTTCTGCATGTGCCCCGGCGGCGAAGTCGTGCCGGCGGCCTCCGAGGCCGACGGCGTGGTGACCAACGGCATGAGCCGGTTCGCGCGCGACGGCCGCAACGCCAACAGCGCGCTTCTCGTGAGCGTGCTCCCGGAGGACTTCGGCGCCGCCGGCCCGCTCGCCGGGCTGGACTTCCAGCGCCGCTGGGAGCGGGCCGCCTTCATCCTCGGCGGCGGAGGCCACGCGGCCCCGGTGCAGCGCGTCGGCGACTTCCTCGCGCGGCGCCCCTCGGCGAAGGTCGGCGTCGTCCTCCCCACCTACCGGCCGGGCTGGCGCCCGGGCGATCTCGCGAGCTGCCTGCCGGCGTTCGCGGCGGAGGCGCTCCGCGCCGCGCTGCCCGCGCTGGAGCGGCGCCTGCGCGGCTTCGCCGACGGCGACGCGCTGCTCACCGGCGTCGAGACGCGCAGCTCCTCACCGGTGCGGGTCCTGCGCGACGCCGCGGGCGAGAGCAACGTGCGCGGGCTGTACGCCGCCGGCGAGGGCGCCGGCTACGCGGGCGGGATCGTCTCCGCGGCCGTCGACGGCCTGCGCATCGCCGAGGCACTCATCCGGCGCTACGCGCCTCCGCGTTAGCCCGGGGTCGCATGGGCGAGCCTTTTCCGCCCTGGCCGCGTTGCTCCTCGGATTGCTTGTGCGGCGGCCACTAGGCCGCCTCCGCGCATCCTCGTCACTGCCTTGCCAGAACGACAAATGCTGCGCCCATCGACTCCGGGCAGCTTGTGTACGGCCTTCTCGTCCGTTCAGATCATTCGCCGCCTGGCCGCGGGCAGGACGTGCACGGCGTGCCTGGCGTGATTCCTCTTCATGTTCTCGTGATGCACGGTTCCGTCGCCCAGCGAAGCGAGGGCGACGCCCTTGGCTCCGTCCCCGAGCCTCGCATGCAGGTCCGCATGGGTCGATCGGCGCGTCATCTTTCGTTCTGACAAGGCAGTGACGAGTGTGCGCGGAGGCGGGCTGGTGCCCGCCGCACAAGCAACACGAGGAACAACGCAGTCAGAGCGAAAGAGGGCCGCCGAGCGGCCCGTGCGAACTACCGGTCCCAGATGTTGTATTTCAGGATGGCATGAAGGACGACGAACCCGTCCTTCCAGGTGATCTTCTTCCCTTCCGCGTAGTCCCGCCCGTAGTAGGAGATCGGCACCTCGTAGAAGCGACACTTGAACCGCGCGAGGCGCGCCGTGATCTCCGGGTCGAAGCCGAAGCGCTCCGACTTCAGCACGATGCGCCGCGCGTACTCCGCGCGGAAGACCTTGTAGCAGGTCTCCATGTCCGTGAGGTTGAGGTTCGTGAAGACGTTCGAGACGAGCGTGAGGAAGCGGTTTGCCGCGAAGTGCCAGAACATGTGCGTCCGGTGCGGCCCCCCAAGGAAGCGCGACCCGTAGACGACGTCGGCGCGACCCGCCTGGATCGGGGCGATGAGCGCCGCGTAGTCGCGCGGGTCGTACTCGAGGTCGGCGTCCTGGATGATGACGACGTCCCCGGCGACCATGCCCAGCCCGGTGCGGATCGCCGCCCCCTTGCCCTGGTTGCGCTCGTGCAGCGCGACCCGCAGCTCGTTGAGCTCGTCCCCCGGCCAGCCGCCTGCCGACTGCAGCTCGCGGACGAAGTCGCGGGTCCCGTCCGTGGAGCAGTCCTCCACGACGATGATCTCCTTCGCGATCGGCACGGCCCGCACCTGCTCGAGCAGCTGCGGGAAGAAGACGCGCTCGTTGTAGACCGGGATGACGATCGAGAGCTTCATGCGCGATCTCTCCTCCCCTGGGATGCCGCCCCGGCGCAGAGCCGAGGCCGGTTGCGGAGTATCGGCCTGCCCCCGATTTCCTGTCAAGACATTCTCCGGGGATTCCCGGGCGGGTCGCCGAGGTCCCGACCGGCGAGGATGGCGCGCGGGTTCGCCTCGACGAGCCCAGCCGCCGCCTCCGGCCCGAGAAGACGCACCGCGGCGTCGCGCCCCTGCGCCAGCCGGGGCACGCGCGCACCGGCCCAGTGCGCGTCGCTCGCGAGCAGGTGCACCCACCCCTCGCGGAGAAAGCGCTCCGCCGTGACCGCCGCGGCCGGCCCGAAATGTCCGAGGAGGCTCCCCGCCGTGACCTGCACGAGCGCCCCCGCTTCGACGAGGGGCCCGAGCGCGCGCCACTCCCGCTGCAGGGATCCGGTGCGCTCGGGGTGCGTGACGATCGGCGTCAGCCCGCGCGCCCGGAGGGTCCGCACGAAGTCGTCCGCCCCCGGCGGCAGCGCCCGGTACGGAAACTCCAGGAGGAAGTAGCGGCCATTGCCACCGAGCGTGAGCACGTTCTCCGGCGCCAGGTCGGGCCGGACGTGGTGGTCGGCTCCCGCCACGACCTCGAGCGGGACGTCCGCCGACGCCAGCCGCCGGCGCAGCTCCACGACCGCGGCCTCGATGCTCTCGCGCCGGTTCGGGAACTCCTCGCTCACGTGCGGCGTGGCCGCGATCGTGCGAATCCCGTCCTCCACGGCGATGCGGCACATCGCCACGGCCTCGTCCCAGTCCCCCGGGCCGTGGTCCAGGCCCGGCAGGACGTGCGCGTGCAGGTCGATCACGGCGCGCCGGGCGCGGGCGGCGCGGTGCCGGACGCCCGCCGTCCCGTGTCGCGCTCGCGCGCCGACTCCGCGCACCCGCAGTAGCGCTGGCGGTAGAGCCCGCTCTCGCGGTAGCGACGGCCGCCCTCCTGCCAGCCGACGCGCAGGTCGCGGTAGAGGAAGGTCACGCCCTCGGCGCGCGCCACCTGCTCGGCGACGGCGCGCACGAGCTCGTGCCGCTGGTGGATCGAGTAGAGGAGCGTCGTGCTGAAGCACCCGAACCCGAGCCGCCGCGCCTCCCGCGCCGTCGCCCGCAGCCGCAGCTCGTAGCAGCGACGGCAGCGCTCGTCGCGGCTACCGGTCGCGGCCGGCGCCGCCTCGGGCGCCCCGTCCTCCGCGGCCACCACGAGGTCCAGCCGCAGCAGGGGTGCGTAACGCTCCAGCGCATCGAGCCGCCGCGCGCGCTCCTCGTCCGGCGCGATGTTCGGGTTGTAGAAGAAGCCCGCCAGTCGCGGCGTGAGCTCCCTCAGCGCCGGCACCGGGTACGCCGCGCAGGGGGCGCAGCAGACGTGCAGCAGCAGCCCCCCGGCGCTCACGGCGCCGTGCCGAAGAGTCGTCCCTGCGCGGCCGACCCGGACGGCGGCTCCGGGATGCCGAAGTGCCGGTACGCCAGCGCCGTCGCGACGCGGCCGCGCGGGGTGCGCTGGAGGAAGCCCTGCTGCAGCAGGAAGGGCTCGCAGACGTCCTCGATGGTGTCCTTCTCCTCGGAGAGCGCCGCGGCAAGCGTCTCCACGCCCACGGGCCCGCCGGCGTACTTCTCGATGATCAGCAGCAGCAGGCGGCGGTCCATGACGTCGAAGCCGGCGGCGTCGACCTCGAGGCGCTCCAGCGCACGGTCGGCGGCCTCGCGCGTGATGCTGCCGCCCTCGACCTGGGCGAAGTCGCGCACCCGCCGCAGCAGGCGATTGGCGATGCGCGGCGTGCCCCGCGAGCGTCGCGCGATCTCCGCGAGCCCCTCGTCGCTGCCGGAGACGCCGAGCAGCCGCGCCGAGCGCGCGAGGATCCTGCAGAGCTGCTCGACGCTGTAGAAGTCCAGCCGGCTGACGATGCCGAAGCGGTCGCGCAGCGGCGAGGTCAGCAGCCCGGCGCGCGTCGTCGCCCCCACGAGCGTGAAGGGCGCCAGGTCGAGCCGCACGCTGCGCGCGGCCGGCCCCTGGCCGATGACAAGATCGATCTTGCCGTCCTCCATCGCCGGGTAGAGGATCTCCTCGACCACCGGCGCGAGCCGGTGGATCTCGTCGATGAAGAGCACGTCGCGCGGGGAGAGGTTGGTCAGGATCGCGGCCAGGTCGCCGGCGCGCTCGATGACCGGGCCGCTGGTCGTGCGCAGGCCGACGTTCATCTCGCGGGCGATCAGGTGCGCGAGTGTCGTCTTGCCGAGCCCCGGGGGCCCGGAGAGCAGGACGTGGTCGAGCGCCTCGCCGCGCTCGCGGGCGGCGCGGATGAAGATCCGCAGATTGCCGGTGAGCTGGTCCTGCCCGACGTAGTCCTCGAAGGTCGCCGGCCGCAGCGCCGTCTCCAGCTGCGCGTCGTCGGGCTCGCGCTTGGGGTCGACAAGGTCGCTGCGCTCGGTCACGAGAACGATCCTATCCCACTTTCGACTTGGCTGCCCAGGTCAGGCAGGAGCGTCATGATGTGTCCTGGCAAGGCAGCGTCGAGCGTGCGCGCAAGAGCACCCCACGTCGCCCGGGCATGGTTCCGGGGGTGACAGCGGCGCCAGCCGCGCCATAGGGGGCGAAGCCCCCTTGGAAGCGCCCGCCGGTGGTGTTGCTGGTCAGACGACATGATCGGGCGCTGGGCCTCCTGAGTGACCCGGGCAATCCTCATCCCGCGAGGATGGCGAGGGCGCGGCGGATCAGGGCCTCCAGGCCCGTCTCGCCCTCGCGCGCCGCCTTCCCCACCGCCTTCTCCGCGTCCTTCTGCCGGTAGCCGAGGTTGACGAGCGCCGCGGCCGCGTCCTCGGCAGCCCGGTCCGCGCCTTCCGCGCGCACCGCGGTCGCGGCGGCGCCGCCCGCCTCCGCGAGCAGCGACGCGACCTTGCCCCGCAGTTCGAGGGCCATGCGCTCGGCGGTCTTCGCGCCCACGCCGGGGATCGTCGAGAGGCGCGCCACGTCGCCGGCCGCGATGGCGGCGCAGAGCTCGTCGACCGGCATGCCCGAGAGCACCGCCGTCGCCAGCTTCGGGCCGATCTTGCTCACGCCGATCAACTGCTCGAAGAGGCGCTTCTCCCGCTCCGTCGCGAACCCGAAGAGCTGGATCGCGTCCTCGCGCACCTGCGTCGAGATCTCGAGGGCGGCCGGCTCCCCCTCCGCCGGGAGGGCGTAGAACGTCGAGAGCGGGATCTGCACCTGGTAGCCGACGCCGCCGACGTCGATCAGAACGCTGTTCGGGGCCTTGCGCGCGACGCGCCCGGCCAGCCGCCCGATCACTTCCCGGCCCCCGCCGCAAACGCGGTCCAGGCCGCCCGCGCCGATCCGCGCCGGCGCCCCGC
>DATDCY010000223.1 GCA_036524115.1 bacterium
CCGCGGGCGGCGTGCTCGCGCTGCGCGCCGCGACGGCGGCGCTCGGCCCGCCGCGCGTCCCCCCCGAGGCCTACCGGCTCGCTTCGACCCTGCTGATCACCGACCGCCGCGGCGCGCCCCTGCGGTTCCTGACGGACGAGCGCTGGCGGCGCCACCTCTGGCTCGCGGGCGACCAGATCCCCGACGTCGTCCGGCACGCCTTCATCGCCGCCGAGGACCGGCGGTTCCACCGGCACCCCGGCGTCGACCCGCTCGCGATCATCCGTGCCGCCGTCGTCAACCTGCGCGCCCGGGCCGTGGTGTCGGGTGCCTCGACGATCACCCAGCAACTGGTGAAGTCGGCGCTCCCGCCGGGGCCGCGGACCCTGGGCCGCAAGATCGACGAGGCACTCGAGGCGGCACGTCTGGAGCGCGCCCTCCCGAAGGACGAGATCCTGGCGCTCTACCTCAACCGCGTCGACCTGGGGAACAACCTGCTCGGCGTGGAGGCCGCGGCGCGGATGTATTTCGGGAGGCGGGCGGTCGAGCTGGACGCGGCGGAGGCGGCGACGCTCGCGGCGCTCCCCAAGGCCCCGTCGCTGCTCGATCCCTGGGGGAGCACGCCGGAACGGCTGCTCGCCCGGCGCAACCACGTGCTCGGCCGCATGGCGGCGCTCGGACTGATCGCGGCGGCGGAGGCCGCCGCGGCGCGGGGTCGCCCTCTCGGCGTGCGTCCCGCGCCTCCGCTGGAAGCCCCGCACCTTGTGGATGACGTGCTCGCCTCGGGCTCGCTCGCCGGGCGCACTGGCGTCGCGGCGCTCACCGTCGACCTCGCCGCGCAGCGCGAGGTGGAGGCGATCCTCGCGTCGCACCGGGGGCGCCTCGCGGCGGCCGGCGCGTCGCAGGCCGCCGCCGTGGTCCTCGACAACCGCACGCTGGATGTCGTCGCGCTCGCGGGCTCGATCGCCCACGAGGCGCGGGCGCAGGGTTTTGTCAACGGCGCGGCCGCCCCCCGCTCGGCGGGTTCGACCCTCAAGCCGTTCCTTTATGGCTGGGCGATCGACCGCGGCTGCTCGCCGGCCTCCGTGCTCGAGGACGTGGAGCGTGCCTATCTGGGTGAGGAGGCCGAGTACCTGCCGCTGAACTTCGACCGCCAGGCGCACGGGCCGGTGGACCTGCGCACGGCGCTCGGGCGCTCGCTGAACCTTCCGGCGGTCCACCTGCTCGAGCGACTGGGCACGGACGGGTTGTACGCCGTGCTCGGCCGCCTCGGGTTGCTGCCGCCCGCCGCACCGCCGCCGGATCACTACGGCCTCGGCCTTGCGGTCGGCAACCTGGACGTGCGGCTGCTCGACCTCGCCGCGGCGTTCGCGGCAATCGCCAACGGCGGCGACTTCCGTCCGCCGCGGGTGCTCCCGGAGGCCCCGGCGGCGCAGCCACGGCGCGTGTTTTCGCCGGAGGCCGCTTTCATCGTCGCGGACGTGCTCGCCGACCCGCTCCTGCGATCGGCGGCGCTGGCCTCGCGGGGATTGCCGGTCCCCGTGGCGCTCAAGACGGGGACCTCGACGCACTACCGCGACGCCTGGACGGTCGGCTTCACGGACCGCTACACGGTCGGCGTCTGGACGGGAAACTTCGACGGCCGGGTGACCGCGCGCCTCTTCGGCGGGGAGGGGGCCGGCCCCGTCTTCGCGGACATCGTGACCGCCCTGCACCGCCGGCAGCCGCCGGCGCCTCTCGTTCCGCCGGACACGGTCACCCGCCGCGAGGTCTGCTCCCAGTCAGGCGACCTGCCCGGACCCGGGTGTCGCGAGCGCAAGGCGGAATGGTTCGTGGCGGGGGCGGAGCCGACGGCGGTCTGCGCGTACCACGCGTCGCCCGGCCGCCATGACCTGCCCGCCGCCTACGCCGGGTGGCTCGGCCAGCGGCATGCCGAGGGGCGGGAGTCGCGCTACCGCCTCGCCGGGCTCACCCCGGACCTCGAGCGCCTCTTCGTGCCGCCGCCGCCCGCGCCGCCGCCCGCCGCCGAGGGGCCCGTCCGTATCGAGGCGGAGCAGCCCGCGCCCGTCGAGCAGAGCGGCTTGAGCATCCGCTACCCGCTCGACCGCGACCGCTACGTGCTGGCGCGGGGCGAGGAACGGCTGGAGCTGCGCCTGCAGGCCGTCGCCGAGGCGCCCGTCGCGTCGGTCACCTGGTTCGTCGACGGCGAGGAACTTGCCAGCGCCGGCCCGCCGTACACCGTCGTCTGGCTGGGGGCGCGCGGCCGCCACCGCGTCAGCGTCGCCGACGCCGCCGGGTTCGGCGACGCGATTGACGTCTCGATCGAATGATCAGATCGGTCCTCGCCCTCGCCCTGCTCGTCCCGGCGCCGACCCTCGGGGTGTTCGCCGCGATGGTCTGGTTTCCGGGCACGCCGCTGGGGAAGGGTGTGTTCGTCGCCACCAAGCTCTGGCTGTTCCTCTTACCGGTGCTCTGGCTCAGGCTCGTGGACCGCGAGCCGCTCAGTCTCTCGCCCATGCGGCGGGGCGGGCTGGCGGCCGGCGCGCTCTCCGGCGTTGGTGTCGGCCTCCTGATCGTGGCGGCGTACCGCGTGCTGGGCCCCTCGCTCGTGGACCGGACGCTCTTCGCCGGCCGGATGCGGGAGGTGGGCCTCGACGCCTGGCAGCTCTACGTCGGCGCTGCGGCGTACTGGGTGCTCGTCAATTCCGTGCTGGAGGAGTACGTCTGGCGGTGGTTCGTCTGCTCGCGCTGCGAGGCCCTCGTCGGGCCGGCGGCGGCCGCCGCGCTCTCCGCGTTCTTCTTCACGCTGCACCACTACTTCGCGGTGCGGACGTACTTCCCCGTCGCGCTGGCGCTGCTCTGCTCGGCCGGGGTGTTCGTGGGCGGGCTGGTCTGGTCGTTCCTCTACCTGCGCTATCGCAGCATCTGGCCGGCGTACTCGAGCCACGCGATCGTCGACCTGGCGGTCTTCGGGACCGGCGCCTACGTGCTCTGGGGCTGAGCCCGCCCCGCGCGAGCGCGCATCCTTCCGGTTGACTTCGGTCGCCGGCGGCACCACATTGAAGGTGCATCGAGCGGGACCGCAGGGACACGGACGGGCGCCGCGCCGTGTCGGCCGGTATCCAAGGGCGCCGTCAGGCTTCTCCTGAAGGGCAGGCTCCGACACGGGAGGGAGTGTCCGAACGTGGCAGTGCAGTCGACGACACCGGGCCCCGACAGCGCCCTGCTGCGCGTCGTGGCCGCCCTCTCCACGACCAGAGTCAACTACTGGGCGGAATTCGCGGTCGACGTGCCGTTGGGCGTGACGCTGATGCTGGCGGGCGCGCGCAGCCCGGGCGCACGGCCCGCCGCGGCCGCCGCGACGGTGCTCTTCGGCCTGCTGCTCTTCAGCTTCATCGAGTATTCGTTTCACCGCTGGCTCTTCCACGGGTCCGTGGAAGTCATCGCCAGGGGGCACCGCAGGCACCACGCGAACCCGCAGGGCTACGACGCGCTGCCGTTCTTCGTGCCGGCGCTGATCCTGCTGTCGTTGTGTGGGCTGTTGGCGCTCGTGGTCCCGCGGCCGCACGCTCTTGTGCTGACCGGCACCGTCGCCCTGAGCTATGTCGCCTACGGGCTCTGGCACTTCACCGTGCACCACCACCTGTTCCGGTGGCCCCCGGCCCGCGACTGGGCGGCGAACCACCACATTCACCACTACCACGCGGAGACGAACTTCGGCGTCACCTCGCCGCTGTGGGACGTGGTGTTCGGGACGCGCTACGCGCGCAAGAAGGCCTAGCGTCGGCTCCCGGCGGCTGCCCCGCTCACGCCATGATGTGCCACAGCCCCATCATCCCGATGTCCTCGTGCTCGACGATGTGGCAGTGGAACATCGCCATGCCGTCGTAGTCCGCGACGGGCACGAGCAGGCGGGCCCAGCCCCTCTTCGGGATGAGCACGACGTCCTTCCACGCGGGCGCCGCGGTGTAGAGGGCGGCGTAGCCCGCGTCCGCCCCGCCCATCGCCAGCACCTGGCAGGGGTTGACGTGCTGATGGAACGGGTGGTCCATACCGCTGTCGTTGACGACGTCCCAGACCTCGAAGGTGCCGAGCATGGAGTGGATCTCGGCGGCGCGCATCGTGCCGTCGGCGAGCATCTCGAACGAGATGCCGTTGATGAAGCCCCGCCCCATGCCCATGCTCAAGGCGAGGCGCTCGGTCTTCGCGACAGGCGGGCTGATGCGCGACGCCAGCGGGTTCACCTGGGAGGGCAGGGTGTCGCTGGTGCGGCCGCCCCGGTAGGGGACCGTCATCAGCGTCACCTGCTGCGTGCCCGACGACCCGCACCCGCGATCGTACGGCAACGCCAGCAGGCGGTAGCTCGCAGCGCGCTGGTTCGCGCGGACCAGCACGTCCGCGCGCTCGCCGGGCGAGAGCAGCAGGGAGGAGACGGGGTAGGGCCTGTCGAGCGCCCCGCCCTCGGTCCCGACGACGTGAAGCTGGTGGCCCTCGAGCTGCAGTTTGTAGAAGCGCGCGTTGCTGGCGTTGATGATCCGCCAGCGCTGGACCTGCCCCGGACGGATGCCGAGCACGGGGTTGACCTGCCCGTTGACCAGGACCGTGCCGCCTTCCTTCCCGTGCATGTAGTCCATGAGGGACGTGTAGGGGGCGGGCGCCCCGCCGCTGAGGGTGATGTCCTTGAGAAACAGCAGGTGTGTCTCGTACCCCGCGAGGGCGGTCTGCCCGTCCTCGATCTCCAGCGCGCCGGCCATCCCGCCCCAGTACTGCTCCGCCACCGAGCCGTGGATGTGCGGGTGGTAGAAGTTGATGCTCCCCGGCTCCTGGAACGCCAGGTCGTACTCGTACGCGAAGCTCTCGCCCGACATGAGCATGACCATCATGTTGTCGGCGTTCCCCGACGGCGAGACGTGCAGGCCGTGCGTGTGGAGGTTGGTGATGTCGCGGTCGTGCCCGAGGATGTTCGTCCCGAGCATGGCCAGCGAGTTGCTCAGGCGCACCCGCAGCAGGTCGCCGCGCCTGGCCCGGATCGTCGGAGCGGGATACGTTCCGTTGTAGGTGAGCAGGTTGGCGGTGACGCCGTTGACGCTCACCGGCGCAACCCGCGCTTCGATGCTGACCTCCACCACGCCGGGCTGCGCGCTCTCGTTGAGCAGCACCGGCGGATCCGCGAACGGCGCCCCCGGGGGCGGGTCGATGATCGTCGTGCCCGCGCCGCAGCCGCTGCCGCCGGTCATCCCGCGCGCCCAGGAATCGCCGCGCCGCAGGACCGTGCACCCGCCGACGAGCCCGACCGCCGTTGCCCGGATGAAGCCCCGCCGATCCAATCCTCTCTCTCCCATGGCTTTCCTCCCGTGGCCGACCGGCCGGACACAAGGTAACCAGGAGCGGGCATCGCGCGCAGTGGGCGGACACCCCATTTGCGGACGCGAGGTGCCCGGGGGACCCGCCGCGGCGTCACCGCGGCCGGCCGGACGAGGCTAGTGGCGGGGATTCGCCGCGACCACGCGGGCGGCCTTGACGATCGCGTCCGCGAGATCGTGGCGGATGAAGTCCATCAGGTGCGGCGGCATGCGCCGCGTCCCCAGGATCTCGACGCCGTACTTGGGGCTCACGCGGTTCAGGGCGTAGGCAAGCGTGTCCTCCCGGCAGTCGAGGCAGAGGCACAGCCCCTCGTGCCGGCGCAGCAGGGGCTCGATCATCCGCGTCCCGGCCTCGAGGCAGAAGTCGACGAGACGCACGCCCCCGGCGTCGTGCCGACGCTGGCGGGGCGGGTGCAGGGGGCGGCGCGTCACGCGCTCGAGGGCGATCTCCACGGCGGAGCGCACCCGGATCGGGTCGATCCGCTGCGCGGCCAGGCCGAAATTCTGGCTGCGCGAGTAGCAGGGCGGGAGCTTCGTCAGTGCGAGCGCGATCGCGTCGGTCGCGCACAGCGGGCAGGTGCAGGCCGCGGGCTCCGCGCCGGCGTCCCGCGAGAACCAGGAGTGGATGCTCAGCAGGGAAGGGGCGGCGCGCTCGGCCCCGCGCCGCTCGCGCCGGCGGACCTCCCGCCCGACGACCGCCTCCGCCTCGTTCCGGACTTCCATGGCTGCCTCCGCGAGCACCGCCACTCCCTCCCTGTCGGTCCGCCCGCCAATATCGACCGCGGCGTGGCCGCGCGATGTGACGCCCGTCACATCTTCATCATGCTATGGAATCGCGCCGGCGGTGCCGCCGGCCTTCAGCGGCCGAAGTCCGCCCGGTTCGCCTTGACGCATTCCGGGCAGATGCCGTGGGTGAAGCTCGCTTCCGAGTGCTCGCGGATGTAATCCTCGACCTGGTCCCAGTAGCCCTGGTCGTTGCGGATCCTCTTGCACCACGCGCAGATGGGGAGCATGCCGCTGAGGTGCCTGACCTTCGAAAGCGCCTCCCGGAGGTCCCGGATCAGCTGGTCCCGCACCTCCGACTCGTGCTTCTGCTCCGAGATGTCCCGGGCGACGTGGACCGTGCCGAGGGGCTGCCCCCCGGCCTCGAAGAGGGGCGTGCAGGTCACCTGCAGCGGCAGGCCGAGGTGCGGGTCGAACAGCTCCCGCGTCACGCCGCGGCCCGCATGCAGCGCCTCCTCGTGCGGGCACTCGGGCCAGGGGCGATCGAGGCCGTGCAGGACGCTGTGGCACGTCCTGCCGATCAGGTCCCGCGGGTGCGACGAGGCCAGGTCCGCGAGGGCGCGGTTCACCCGGATGAGGCGGTAGTCAGGGGAGATCACCGCGATGAACTCGGGCATCGCATCCATCGTCTCCGTCCACTGGGCGGCGACGTGCGAGAGCAGACGCTCCGATCGGCGGGCCCGGATCTCGGCCTCGGCGTGCGCCGCAAAGAGCGCGAGCACCGCGTCGGCCGGCGCCGTCCACTCCAGCGGGACCGTGTCGAGCACCGCGACGATGCCCGCCGGCTGTCCCGCGGCGTCGCGCAGGAGCCTGCCGGCCAGGCCCTCGGCGCCGACCGCGGTGAGCCCCGCGTCCCCGGGGTAGCGCGCGCCAACGTCCTGCTCCTGCAGCAGCGAGCCCCGTACGGCGAGCTCGGCCCAGGGGGTCCCGCGGGAGACCGAAATCGCCGGGGGCGTGCGCCCGTCCCTGCTCCAGGCGCCAAGCAGCCGCGTTTCCCCGGAATCGGAGAAGTCGGCGACGAGCGCCATGTTCACGCCGAGGACCTCCGCCAGGTGGCGCGCGCACGCGCCGTGGTGGTCGGGGCGCCCGGCCCCGTTCAACACGGCGGCGATGTGGACGAGGGCCGCCTCGGCGGCAACCATCCTGCTCACGTGCGCTCCTTTGCCCATCTCTACCCCTGTGAAAAAGTAACGCCCGCCCGCCCGCCGCCGAAGTGACGCGGGTCACAGACGCCCGGGCTCGCCCGTGGCGGGGTTGTCCCGACGGGGGGCGCGGCCTAGATTAGATGCGCGCCGCGTTCCCCGCGGCGGGGAAACCGCACAAGGAGGAGCCGCATGAAGAAGTCGCTCGGAGCGAAGACCATTCTCTACCCGACGCCCGTGATGGTGGTCGGGACCTACGGCGCCGACGGCGCGGCCAACGTCATGACGGCGGCGTGGGGCGGCATCGCCTGCTCGCGGCCACCCTGCCTCGCGGTGTCGCTGCGGGCCGCCACCGCGTCCCACGGCAACATCATGGCGCGCAAGGCCTTCACGATCAGCCTGCCCGATGAGACCCACGCCGCGCAGGCCGACTACTTCGGTCTCGTGTCGGGGAGGGACCAGGAGAAGCTGAAAGTCAGCGGCCTCACCGCGGTGCGCAGCGACCTCGTGGACGCCCCGTACGTCGGCGAGTTCCCGCTGGTGATCGAGTGCGCGGTGGTCGCGGTGCACGAACTGGGCCTGCACACGCAGTTCGTCGGGGAGATCAAGGACGTGAAGGCCGACGGCGCGCTGCTCGACGCCGAGGGCAGGGTGGACCTCGCCCGGCTGCGGCCCATCCTCTACGCGCCCGACCAGCAGGCGTACCACGCCGTCGGGGCGTTCGTCGGGAAGGCGTTCTCGCTGGGCAAGGGTCTCGCCGGCCGGTCCTGACCGGGGAGCGCCGGCCGCTCCCCGAACCCGGTGTTTCGGCCCGGCGGGGGCCGCGGCCCCGGAACCGGGGGCGGCTCTCGCTACCGTTGCACCTCGTAGACCCGGATCTCCGCCGCGTTGCCGTCCGCGCGGGGGAGCGCGACGTAGATGCGCGAACGGGCCGGGACGAAGAGCGACGTCCGGGCGCCCGGGCGCGTCGCGATGCTCCCGGCGGGCGCAAAGCCGCGCTCCGCGGTCTCCTCGAACGCCTGGAGGACGCCCGCGCCGCACGAAGCGTAGACACGCCGGCGGGCGCGATCGAAGAAGACGTCGTCGACATCGGCGGCGATCGGGAACGTGTGCAGCAGCGCGCCGTTTGCCGCATCGAGCACCATGATCCCCGCCGGAGCGCGACACCCGATGAACAGACGTCCTCCGTCCTCGTCGAGGTCCATGGGGAAGTTTTCGCACGGGCCGGGAAGACGCCACTCGGCGATGGCACGCCCTTGCTCCCGGTCGATGACCACGACCCTGTTGCCGGCCGGGACGTTGACGAACATTCTGCGTCCGCGCTTCTCCAGCTGGAACGATTCGGGATGGCCGGCCAGGGGGACGTCGGCGATGCGATGGAGACTCGAAGCATCGACGATCCCGATCCCGCCGCCCCCGTAGCCGACATAGACGCGGTCCCGCGCGTCGTCGTAGCGAAGGTTGTCGGCATCGCCCGGGAACTGCAGCGACGTGACGGGGGCGAGGGTCCTTTCGTCGAAGAACCGGAGCGTTCCGTCGCCGCCGTTCGCCACCGCGAGCAGGCGCCGCGCGGCGACCGACAGCACACCCTGCGGCTCCCGCAGGCCGCGAACCGCGCCGACGCTTGCCCCGCGTGCGGTGTCGACGATGTCAACCGTGTTGCTGGCGAGCGCGGCCACGAAGAGGCGCCCCGTCGCCTCGTCCCACTCCAGATGATCGATGCGCCCCCGGGCATCCGGGAGCGCAATGGCGCCGACCTGGCGCAACGGCACGAGTTCACCGGCGTCGACCGGCTGCAAGGGGAGGACGACCGCGGACAGCAGCAGGATGCCGGCTGTCGATCTGCCGAGAAGGTTCATGGCCGGGTCGTCGTGCGGGCTCGGTGGTCCGATCGCTAGCGGCGCAGGACGATCCCGGCGATCGCCCCGGCCGCGACGACCGCCGGCTCGGGAACCCTGAACCGCAGCAGCAGGATGGCGCCGGCTGCCGCGATGACGGCCGTGGGCGCATCCACGATCGACCCCTGGCCCAGGATGAGCGTCGCCGCCGCGATGGCGCCGGAGGCGGCCGAGGTCGCCCCCTTCACGAACCCGTGCAGCACGGGGTGGTGCCGCCAGCGGATGATGTACCTGCCGATGAAGAGCACGAAGAGGTACACGGGGAGGAAGACGCCCGCCGCGGCCACGAGCGAGCCCCGGAGCCCGGCCACGAGGTACCCGACGAACGCAGCGGTGATGACCACCGGCCCGGGCGTGATGATACCGACCGCGACCGCATCGAGGAACTGGCGCTCGTCCAGCCAGCGGTGCTCCACGACGACCCCGTGGTGCAGGAACGGCACGATGGCCAGCCCGCTCCCGAAGGTGAAGGCGCCTGCCTTGAGGAAGAAGGCGCCCACCGCGAGCAGGATGGGCAGGTGGACGCCGGCGCCGCCCACGATCGGCGCGATCGCGAGCGGGAGGGCGGCGCCGTTCCGCGCCGGAGGCGAGTGGATCACGATCCCGAGCAGGCCGGCCGCGAGGAAGAGCAGGGCGATCTCGGCGCGCGTGACGAGCGTGACGACCGCGGCGGCGACGAACACGAGCCACATCCGCCAGTCGCCGCCGACGGTCGTCCTGGCGAGGCGCGTCGCCGAGATGGCGACGATGGCGATCACCATGGGGCCGATGCCGTAGAAGAGAGCCTGGACGAGGGACAGCCCGTGGTAGGCGACGTACAGCGCCGAGACGGCCAGCACGATGAGGTACGTCGGGAGGATGAAGGCGATGCCGACCAGGGAGGCGCCAAGCGCGCCGTGCCGGAGGTAGCCGATCCACATCGCGAGCTGCGCCGCGAGCGGGCCGGGCATCATCTGCGAGAACGCCAGCCCCTGGACGTACTCCTCCTCGGTGATCCAGCGCCGGGGCACGAGGTCGCGCTGCATGGAGCCGGCCAGGGCGATCGGCCCGCCGAAGCCGAGCGCCCCGAGCCGGAGGAAGTACCGCACCAGCTGCCAGAGGCCGACGGGCGCGGCCTCCGGAACGCGATCGGGGAGGCTCATCGCCACTGCGCGGCGAGCCTCCCTGACCTCTGCGGCGTTGCGTCTAGAGCGACTTGAGATACTCGACGACGTCGCGCATCTCCTGGTCCGTCAGGCCCAGCGCGAAGCGGTCGTTGTAGCTGCCCACGACGTCGAGGAGCGTGCGGAAGCGACCGTCGTGGTAGAACCTGCCCGCGTTCGCCGGCTGCATGAACAGGCCGCGCTCACGCACGAAGAGCCCGGCGAGGCCCATGGTCCTGTAGACGCCGTCGGGAGCCCGATCAGCCTGGAAGCTGTCGATGTTCATCTCGGCGGGGGTGTGGAGGTTCCAGCCCGGCTCGGTCCAGAGCGGCTCGACGTGGCAGGTGCCGCACTTCGCCTTCCCGCCGAAGAGCGCGTCGCCCCGCGCGGCGGCGTCGGGGTCGAAGTCCACCTTCGGCTTCGGTGCCGGCGCCGCCAGGGCCAACTGGTAGAGCTGGAGGTCGGGCAGCTTGGCCGTCACGCGGTCGGCGTCGGGGGACACCTGGATGTGCCCGAAGCCCGCCGCGGCGGCGATCGGGAACTTCGTCGCGTTGTCGAGCCGGGGATCGAAGAAGGTGCCGGTGCCGTGCATCTGGAGGATCGCCACGAAGGCGTTCCAGTACGGGACCGAGCCCCAGGCCCCGGTCCACGTGTGCTGATTGTGGCCGGCGAGCCCGAAGGCGTTGGGGATGAGCGTGGCGCCCGGGACGTTCGTCCCGGTGACGACCCCGTTGGTGACCTGCGACGGGTTGAACGCCTTGCCGTCGAGGAGCAGCTCCGCGTCGTACTTGCCCGGGCCCCAGCTGTTGAGCACCGCCCTGACGTCGGCCTCCGTGATCGCGGGGGCGGCGAGCTTGAGAAGGTTCACGACCGCGCTGAGATCGGGGGCGAGCGCGACAATGGCGCCGACGTTGAGGTCGTGGTTCGCCCAGCCGTCGAGACGGCGGCCGATCCCGGGGGCGAGCGAGTCGTCCACGGTCGAGTGGCACAGGGCGCACTGGACGCCCATGGACTTGAGGGTGCCGGCGTCATTGAAGAACCCCGTGAGACCGACCACCGCGTTCAGCTTGAGCAGGGCGAGGGTCGTCGCGGGGTCGTCGAGATTCACCGCCCCGCGCTTGAGCGCCTGGACCAGGTCGCGCGGCAGGGCGTTGACGTCGACCTTGAGCCCCACGGCCAGCGCGGTCTTCGGGCTGACGCCGGGGCCGACGCCGCCGAGCTGCGCGCCCTCGATGGCGAGGTGGAGCTTCAGCACGTCGCCCCAGAAGGCCTCGTCGCCGAAGGTGTCGAAGCGGAACGTCCGCTGCCCGTCGGCGATCATGTGCATGCCGCCCTTGATGGCCCGATTGGCGATCGGCAGCTTGAGGGCCGCCGGGTCCGGAATGCCCTTCCTTTGTCCGGCGCCGGCGCCGGCGACGCTGCCGAGCAGCAGGACAGCAGCCGCAAGCGCGAAGGTTCCACGTCTGTGTGTATGTCGCATTGTCCGACCCTCCTTGGGGTGTTCTCCCGATTTCGATTGAAGCCTGATCCACCAAATCTAGACCAGCGGGAGAAAGATCCCATGGGGGGAAGACACCATCTCGGCGGAACCTTCCGGTCCCCGGCGACGTCAAATCTCCGAAAGCAACCCGGAGGCGGCTGAGGAGTATTACCAGGCAGGAGGAAAGAGTCATGGCACCGCGCGAGACGGCGACCCGGGCAAGGGTGCTCCTGGTGGAAGACGAGGAGCTGCTGCGCTGGTCGATCGAGCGCTACCTCTCGGGCCATGGGTGCCTCGTCGAATCGGCCCGCGAGGGCGGCGCGGCCATGCGCATGCTCGCCGCCGCGACGTATGACGTGGTGATCACCGACCTGGCGGTCGGCGGTCCCGACGGCTTGACGATCGCTGCCGAGGCCCGCCGCCTGCACGCCGAGACGCAGGTCATCGTCATCACCGGCTGCGGCTCCAAGGACACCGTGCTCACGGCGCTGCGGCAGGGGGTGGCCGACTACCTGGAGAAGCCGTTCGACCTCGAGTTGCTGCTGGTCACCGTCGAGCGGGCGCTGGAGAAGACGGAGATCCTGCGGGAACTGGTGCAGCTCTCGCGCACCGACGGCCTCACCGGCCTCTACAACCAGCGTCACTGCTATGCGGTTCTGGAGGCGGAGATCGGCCGTGCCCGCCGCCAGGGCCACCCGCTGGCGCTGCTGCTCGTGGACGTCGACGACTTCAAACACTACAACGACCAGTATGGGCACCTCGCCGGCGACGCCGCGCTCATCCGTGTCGCGGCGGCCCTGAGGAAGGCCTGCCGCCGCGAGGTCGACAGCGCTTTTCGCTACGGCGGGGACGAGTTCGTGGTGCTGCTTCCCGAGGCCGACGGTGTGGTCGCCGCCGGCGTCGTGTCGCGGCTGAAAGCCCTCGTCCGCGAGGAGGGGCTGTCGCTTTCGGTGTCCGTGGGTCTCGCTTCCCTGCGGGACGGCGTCGATCTGCAGGGCCTGATCCGCGAGGCGGACCAGGCGATGTACCGGGACAAGGCGCGGGCCTCCGCCGACGGCCTGCGCCGCGCGGTGTGACCCGGGTCCGCCGCGCCTGTTCGATCTACCCGCCTGCCAGCTCCCCGAGGCGCAGCGCGATCTGCGGTCCCCGGCCGCCGTCCTCGTGCTTGATGAAGACGAACGCGCTCTTCCACTTCTGCGCCCGGATTCGCCCGGCCCACTGTGAGAGCTCGGCGTCCGTGTAGTCGGCCCGGCGCAGCCGCAGGTAGCCCCAGGGCGCCGTGGCGAGGATCCCCTCCGCCGGGTGCTCGTCCGTGTCGGCGACGCAGAGAGCGCATCCCTGCGAGCGCAGCAGCTCGGGAATGCCGTCCTCGAGCCACGACGGGTGGCGGAACTCGAAGGCGCACGCCGGCGCGCCGGGGATGCGCGCGAGGAAGTCCTCCAGCGCCGGCCGGTCCGCGGGGAAGTTCGCCGGGAGCTGGAAGAGCACCGGCCCGAGCCGCGGGCCCAGCGTCGAGAGCGTGCCGAAGAGGCGGTCGACCTCCTCGCCGACGTGCCGAAGGCGCTTGAAGTGGGTGATGACCTGCGGCGCCTTGAAGGCGAAGCGAAAGCCCTTGGGCACCTGCGCCGCCCAGCCCTCGAGCAGCCGCGTGGTCGGCATGCGGTAGAAGGTGTTGTTGATCTCCACCGCGCCGAGGCGCCGCGCGTACGAGCGCAGCATGTCCCCGGGCGCGATCTTCTCCGGGTAGAAGCTCCCCTGCCACTCCTTGTACGCGAAGCCACTGGTGCCAATGTGGATCTTCACGGCGTTTCACCTCCTCGCGCGCGGCGTGTCGCGGGCCGTTCGACGACAACCTCGCGCGGCGCCTTGTCCTCGCGCAGCCGCAGGAAGACGGGCTGGCGCATCACGCCGTCCGCGGTCCACTCGGCAAAGACGACCTCGCAGACCAGCTCCGGTTTCACCCACGTGACGGGGGCGGCCACGTCCGGCGCCGCTGCAAACGGGCTGCGCTTCCGGATGAGCGGCTCGAGCCGCCTGCGCAGGTTGGCGAGCCCCTTTGCGTCGAGCCCGCCGCCGACGTTGCCGATGTAGGTCAGCCCGCCTTCCGCGAACGCGCCGAGGACGAGGGCGCCGAAGTGCCTGCGCGCGCCCCGCGGCGCGGTGAACCCGGCGATCACCGCCTCCTGCGTGAGCCGCGTCTTCACCTTGAGCCACTGGCTGCTCCTCGTCCCCGGGCGGTAGGGGCTCTGCGCGTGCTTGGCCATGATCCCCTCGAGACCCTGCGTGCGGACGGCGTCGAAGAAGAGCCGGCCCTCGCCGCGGACGTGCTCGCTGAACCGGACCAGCGGCGAGCGCGGCAGGATCCCTTCGAGAATCTCCTTGCGCCGGACCAGCGGCAGGCCCGTCAGGTCGCGCCCCTCGAAGTAGGGCAGATCGAAGACGTAGTAGACGAGGTGGCCCGCGCGTGAGGAGCGGCGGTTCTGCAGCAGTTGGAAGTCCGGCCGGCCGCGCGCGTCGAGGACGACGATCTCCCCGTCGAGAACGGCGTCGCCCCCGATCTTTTCCAGGGCCTCGGCGATGGCGGGGAACCGTGCGTTGAGCGGCAGGAGGTTGCGGGAGCGCAGCACAACCCTGCCGCGCTCGACCTCCGCGACCGCCCGGTAGCCGTCCCATTTCACCTCGAAGAGCCAGTCCGGGTCGTCGAACGGCTTGTCGGCGGTCGCTGCCAGCATCGGCCTCATGCGCCGCGGCAGCGGGGCGGGCGGCGCGCCCTCCAGCGCCGGCGCCGCGAAGCGGTCCCGCTTCTTGATCAGGAGCCAGGATGTGTCGTCCTTCGCGGTCTTCACCAGGGCGAACTCCCCGCGGAGCTTCTCGCCCTCGAGGACGAACTTCAGGTCCCCCTTGCGCAGCCCCGCGGCCAGGGCGCGCTCGCCGTCCGCGCCGGTCGCGGCCTCCGGGTGGCGGTAGGTGCCGCGGTCCCAGATGGCGACGCTTCCCGCGCCGTAGTTGCCCTTCGGGATGATCCCCTCGAAGTCCCCGTACTCCAGCGGGTGGTCCTCCACCATGACCGCCAGCCTCCGGACCTTCGGGTCCAGCGAGGGGCCCTTCGGCACGGCCCAGCTCTTGAGCACGCCGCCGAGCTCGAGCCGCAGGTCGTAGTGCAGCGCCCGCGCGGCGTGCTTCTGCACGACGAAGGCGAGGCGTTTCCCGGGGCGCCCCCCGCGGCCGGGGGGCGGCTCGGGGGTCCTCCCGAACCGGCGCTTCGCCTCGTAGGCCTTGAGGGGACTGCGGGTCATGGGCGCCCCTCCTCCGCGCGCGTCACGCCGCGGGCAGCCGCTGCTTCGCGGCGAGGACCTCCCGGAAGAGATCGCCGCTCTTTGCGATCCGCGTGAGCGCCTCGTCCGCGGTGATGCGCAGCCTCGCGGCCCCGCCGCGCCGGACGGCGCCCTCGACCTCGGCCCAGGACAGGGGGAAGGAGACCGTCGGCTGCGCCTCGGCGCGCAACGAGTAGACGCAGACCATCGTCATCGAGGCGCCGTTCTGCGACCAGTTGATGAAGACCCTGCCGGCCCGCTGCTCCCTGGCCATCCGCGCCGTGACCAGCTCGGGGTGCTCCTTCTGCACGGCCTCGGCGACGGCCCGCGAGAACGCCTTGGTGTCGTCGAAGGTCGCCTCCCGCCGGTTGAGCGGCACGTACAGGTGCAGCCCCTTCCTGCCCGAGGTCTTCACCCAGCCCGTGAGCCCCACCCGCCCGAGGAGTCCGCGCAGGAGCAGCGCGACGCGGGCGCACTCGGGGATGCCCGCCGGCGCGCCCGGGTCCAGGTCGAAGACCACGCAGTCCGGGGTTCCCGGCGAGGCGGCACGCGCCAGCGGCACGTGCAGCTCGAGGGACGCGAGGTTCCCGACCCACATCAGCGTCGGCAGATCGTCGACGAGGCACGCGGTCATCGGCTTCTGCGCGTCCCGCCGCGCGACCTGCGCGGTGCTCACCCACGGGGGGCGGTGCGCCGGGCAGCGCTTTTCGAAGAAGTACTCCCCGTCGACCCCCTCGGGGTAGCGCTTGAGCGTCAGCGCCCGGCCGCGCAGGTGCGGCAGGATCACGCCCGCCGCGCGGCGGTAGTAATCCAGCACGTGCGCCTTGGTGAACCCGCCGGCCGGGTAGAGCGGCTTCTCGAGGTTCGCGAGCGAGAGCCGCCGGCCCTCGATCTCCACGAACGTGCGGCTCACTTCTTCTCTTTCTTCATCGCGTGCATCGCCTCGCGCAGCGCCGCGACGAGGTCCGGCGGCGCCGGCCCCTCGCCGCGCTCCTCGCGGCCCTCCACCGCGGGGCCCTCGACCGGCGGCGCCTTCTCCGCCTTCTTGCGCAGCAGATCCACGATCCGCTTGCGCCGCAGGTCGGCGTACTTCGCCGGCGTGAAGTCGCCGATGAGCTTCCTGACCTCCCGCTCCACCAGCCGCCTGGCCGCGGACTCGACCGTCTCCTGCTTCGGCGCAAACTCCGCCGCCGGGACGATGTCGCCCCCGTAATGCAGCGTGATCAGGCTCAGGGCGCCGCCTTCGCTCTTCAGCGCCACCAGGTGCTCGCGCTCCGCCAGCACGAACTTCGCGAGGCCGGCCTTTTTCGTGCGACGCAGGACCTCGACCAGCAGCGCGTAGGCCTTCTCGCCGCCCTTGGCGGGGACCAGGTAGTAGGGGCGGTCGAAGTGCAGGGGGTCGACGTCGTTCAGGTCGATGAACTCGAGGATCTCGATGGTGCGGCTGCGCTCGGGCGCCAGGGACTCCAGCTCTTCGTCCGTGACGGTCACGTACTTGCCGGGCGCGACCTCGTAGCCGCGGACGATCTCCTCCGGCGGGACGATCTTCTCCTCCCGCGGGCAGTACATCCGCCGCAACAGGGGCGCGTAGTCCTTGCCGTGGAGCATCCGGAACGAGACGCGTCCGGGCTCCACGGCGTTGACCAGCCGCACCGGGATGGCGACCAGGCTGAAGCTGACCGTCCCGCTCCATATGGCCTGCCCGGCGGCGCCCTCTTCGGTCTTCGTCGCGGGCGGGCGCGTGCGTCCCGGCTTGCGCGCGGCGGCCATCACGCGACCTTCTTCAGGCTGGCCTCGAGGGCCTTGAGCAGCTGCGCGTCGGGCGTGGGCTTCAGGCGCCGCGGCGGCACGACGGCGACCTTCTCGCCGCGGGCCTTGCGCGCGATCAGCCCGCGCAGCCGCTCCTCGTGTTCGTCCCGGAACTTCGCAGCGTCGAAGGAGGCGGCCAGATGGCCGATCAGCTCGACCGCGATCTTCAGTTCCTTCTCCGAAAGGGGGAGCGCCGGCAGATCGAGGGCCTTCGCAGGCACGATCTCGTCCGCATGGCGCAGCGTGTGCAGGCGGAGGGTCCCGCCGGCGGCGCGCAGGGCGCCCAGGTAGGAGCGTTTGCGCATCGTCCACGTGCAGACGCCCGCCAGGTCCTGCTCCGCCAGCGCGGCGCGCAGCGCCCCATACGCCTGCGGGCCCGCATCCGGCTCGAGGTGGTATGCCCGGTCGAAGAAGAGCGGGTCGATCTGCGCGGCCTTGACGAACTCGTGCACCTCGATCGCGCGGCTGCCCTCGGGGGCGGTCCGCTCCAGTTCCTCCGGGTCGACGAGGATGTACCTGTTCTCCTCGACCTCGAACCCTTTGACCTGCTCGGCGGCGGGGACCGGCGCGTCCTCGGCGGAGCAGATCATCTGCTGGCGCAGCCGCACCCGGTCGCGCTTGTGGAGCAGGTGGAACTCGATGCGTTCCTCCCGGACCGCCGCGTGGAGTTTCACGGGAACGCTGGCCTGCCCGAATCGAATCTCGCCTTTCCAGATCGCGCCTGGCGCCACGGGAATCCCTCCTTGCGGCCTGGCGCGACCCGCTCCGGCGATCGGCAGGCATGGGATTGGTCTTCTTCGGAAAGCTATTGTCTCCGGCAGAAGTCGTCAAGGACCGCCTCGTGGCGCGCGGCGTCATCCCGAAAAACTGCGGTGAACACCCCATCGTTGACAGGGGCGCCATCCCCTATTTTCCAAGCGGGGTTGTGCCCCGGTCGCATCGCAGTGCACATGCGGGGCCGTTCCGGACCGCCAACGAAGGAGGGGAAATGATGACACGGGCGTCACGGTGTGGATTGCTGGTTGTCGCGGCGTCGCTCCTGCTGGCGGCTTCCGGAGCGCAGGCGGGGCCGAAGATGGAGTTCGGCGATGGCGGTTTCCTCACCCTCGGGGTGCTCGGCCAGGTGCACGGCTCCTGGACCGACGACGCGAAGGACCAGGAGGACATCTACCTGCGCCGGGCACGGCTCATCTTCAGCGGCCAGATCGTCGACGGCGTCAAGGTCTTCGCCGAGACCGACTACCCCAACGCGGGGAGGACGGGCACGAGCGCCTCGTTCATCATGCAGGACGCCTTCACGGACGTGCGGCTGTACGATGCCCACTGGGCGCAGGTCGGCCTGGAGCCGCTGCCCTTCTCCTTCGAGAACAGCTCGTCCGCAGGAACGCTGCTCGGCCTGGACTTCAACACCGAGAGCATCAAGTTCACCAACGCCCTCAATTACCGCGACCTCGGCCTGATGGTGCACGGCAACTTCGGGCCCTGGGTCTCCTACAAGGCCGGCGTGTTCGACGGGTATGACGCCGGCGTCAAGAGCGAGGGCGCGGAGATGCGTTTCACCGGGCACATCGCGGTGAACCCCGTCGGCGCGGCGGAGAGCGGCTGGTTCTTCAACCAGGTGCGTCTCGATCGTCCCACCTACGTGTCGCTGGGCGCCGGTGTCGACACGCAGAAGGACGCCACGGTGAGCGCGGCCGGCGCCCTCCGCGACTCGAAGGCCTGGGTCGTCGACCTGCAGTCCGGCGTGAAGATCGCCGACGTGGCGCACGTGACGGCCAATGGCGCCTACTACCACTGGGACAACGCGGTGTTCGAAGGCAAGACGGCCTTCGTCGAGGCCGGCGTCCTGTGGAGCAACCTGATGCTGACCGGCAAGTGGAGCCTGCAGGACCCCGACGGGGGCGACTCGATCAAGGATTACACCGTCGGCGTGGACCACTTCTTCAAGGGGCACAATGCACGCGCCGGCATCGAGTACCGTTTCGGTGACAGCACGGACAACGTGCTCGTAGGGGTACAGTTCCTGCTCTAGCGCACGATTTCGGCCCCGATCCTCCCCGGCGCCCCGGTAGAGGGAGGGGGGATGGCGGGGGACGGCTCTTCAAGACGCCCTCGGGCTGTGGCATCGTCGCGCAGTCCGAGGGCGTTGCTGTTTATTGCTGTCCGTATTATACTGTAAAAAAATACAGTATTGCGTGGTGTGAGCTTGAAGAATGCAATTCGCAACCTCCTCAGCCATCCCGGGCTTTGGTTGGGCGATGGGAGGGGGGCGGCGCCCGGGGAAGGGGTCGTCTCCACCGGCCGTGCGTCCCTCGACGATCTGCTCCCCGGCGGCGGCTGGCCGCTGGGCGCGATGACGGAGATTCTCCCCGTGAGCGCAGGCGCCGGTGAGCTGGGCCTGCTCGTCCCCGCCCTGGCCGATCTTTCGCGCCAGGGGCGACGCATCGCCTGGATCGACCCGCCGCACCTCCCGTATCCGCCGGCACTCGCCGCCGCCGGCGTCGCGCCATCCCGCGTGCTGCTCGTGTGCGCCGGAGCCGGCCGCGATCGGCTGTGGGCCGCCGAGCAGTGTCTTCGCTCGGGTGCCTGCGGGGCCGTCCTGCTCTGGCCACAGGAGTGCGACAACCAGAGCCTGCGGCGCCTGCAGCTCGCGGCGGAGAAGGGCGGAGGGCTGGGCTTTCTCTTCCGGGCGCAGCGCGCGGCCGCGGCGCCTTCGCCGGCTGCGTTGCGCCTGCGGCTGGCGCCCACGCCGGGCGGCGTGGCCGTGGAGGTCGTGAAGGGCCGGGGCGGCTCGGGACGGCGGGCCGAAGTCCGTCTCGCGGGATAGCGGCCGCCGATCGTCTGAAGGCGCGTCATGCTCTGGCTCGGCATCCATCTCCCCCGTTTCTCCGCGGAAGTCGTCGGCGACGCTGCGGCGATGAGCGCGGCCCTCGCGCGCCTCGCGGGCTGGGCCGGCCGCTTCACCCCCGTCGTCAGTCCGGTGCCTCCGCGGGAGTTGCTTCTCGAGGTCGCCGGGAGCCTCCGGCTGTTCGGCGGTCCGGACCGTCTCGCGGCGCGGGTGGTGGAGGGACTGCGGGATCTCGGCTACACGGCCGCGGCGGCGCTCGCGCCGCCGCCGCTCGCGGCCACCCTGCTCGCGCGCGCCAGGCCGGGGACGCTGCTGACGCAGAGGGGGACGCTCGAGCGCGAACTGGGTCCGGTCCCCGTGAGCGCCCTCGATGTCGCGCCGGAGACGCTCGCCGCGTTGCGGGGGATCGGCGCGGGCACCCTTGGCGACTGTCTGCGGCTGCCGCGGGCGGGGCTGGCGCGCCGCATCGGCACGGATCTTTTGCGCGTCCTCGACCGCGCCCTCGGCAGGATCCCCGACCCGCGGGAGCCCTTCGTGCTGCCGCCGCGGTACGAAGGCTGCCTCGTCCTGCCGGCCGCCGTCGCGTCCGTGGAACCGCTCCTCTTCGCCGCCCGGCGCCTGCTCCTCGAGCTGGAGGGGTACCTCGAGGCCCGCGGCGGCGGCGCCGTCGCGCTCGCGTGGACGCTCCGCCACCACGGGGGGCACGGCACCCGTGTCGAGGTCGGGCTGGCCGCTCCCGCGCGCGAGCCGGGGCGCCTGCTGAAGCTGCTGCGGGAGCGCCTCGAGCGCACGCGGCTCGCCGGGCCCGTGGAGGTCGTGGAGCTCGCGGTGGAGCAGATCCTGCCGCTCGTGCCCGCGAACCTGGACCTGTGGCAGGCCCGGGCGGCGCAGTCCGGGCAGGCGTGGCCGGAGCTGCTGGACCGCCTGCGGGCGCGGCTCGGCGCCGCCGCGGTCCAGGGCCTGCGCCCGGCGGCGGACCACCGTCCCGAGCGGGCCTTCGTGCGCACGGAGCCGTCGCTCGGCGAACAGCCGGCGCCGTCGCCTGCTCCCGGTCCGCGCCCGCTGTGGCTGCTGTCCGCGCCGATGGCGCTCCCTGCGCGACGGTTGACGCTTGTCGCCGGTCCCGAGCGCATCGAGAGCGGCTGGTGGGACGGCGCCGACGTGCAGCGCGACTACTTCGTCGCCGAGGACCGCGGCGGACTGCGCCTCTGGGTCTTTCGCGAGCGCGGCGGCGAGCGGCACTGGTTCCTCCACGGAATATTTGGATGACTGCGGCATACGCCGAGCTGCATGCGGTGAGCAACTTCACGTTCCTGCGCGGCGCCTCCCACCCCGAGGAGCTCGTGGAGGCGGCGGCCGCGCTGGGCTACACCGCCCTGGCGCTCACCGACGAGTGCTCTGTCGCCGGCGTCGTCCGCGCCCACGTCGCGGCGCGGGACCGACCCCTCACGCTCATCGTCGGCAGCGAGGTCCGGCTCGCCGACGGCCTGCGGCTGGTACTGCTCGCGACCGACCGCGAAGGCTACGGCGACCTCTGCGACCTCATCACGCGCGGCCGCCGCGCCGCGGAGAAGGGGAGCTACCGTCTGGAGCGCGCCGACCTCGCGGCGCTCGATGGACTGCCGCGCTGCCTCGCCCTGCTGCTCCCCGGGGCGGACGGCGCGGCGGATCGCGAGGGCGCGCGCTTCGTCGCCGGCCTCTTCCCGGGGCGGGCCTGGATCGCGGCCGAGCTGCTCCGCGGCCCCGACGACCGGTCGCGCCTCGCGGCGCTGCGCGATCTCGCGCGCGACGCCGGCCTGCCGCTCGTGGCCGCCGGCGACGTCCACATGCACGTCCCCGAACGGCGCGTCCTCCAGGACGTGCTGACCGCCGTCCGTCTCGGCGTGCCCGTGGCGTCCTGCGGCCGCGCCCTGCACCCCAGCGGCGAGCGCCACCTGCGCCCGCGCGAGCGGCTTGGGCGCATCTACCCGCGCGCGCTCCTCGACGAGACGCTGCGCATCGCCGAGCGCTGCACCTTCTCGCTGGACGAGCTGCGCTACGAGTACCCCGACGAGCTGGTGCCGGCCGGGCGCGCGCCCGCCGACTGGCTGCGGCAGCTCACGGAGGAGGGGATGCGCCGGCGCTGGCCGGGCGGCGTGCCGCCGAAGGTCGTGCGGCAGGTCGAGCACGAGCTGGCCCTGATCGCGGAGCTGCGCTACGAGCCCTACTTCCTGACGGTGCACGACATCGTGCGGTTCGCGCGCGGGCAGGGAATCCTCTGCCAGGGGCGCGGGTCGGCGGCGAACTCCGCCGTGGCCTTCTGCCTCGGGATCACCGAGGTCGACCCGGCGCGCATGGAGATGCTCTTCGAGCGCTTCGTCTCGCGCGAGCGCGCCGAGCCGCCCGACATCGACGTCGACTTCGAGCACCAGCGGCGCGAGGAGGTGATCCAGTACATCTACGGGAAGTACGGCCGCGACCGGGCGGCGCTCGCGGCGACGGTCATCAGCTACCGGCGGCGCAGCGCGGTGCGCGACGTGGGCAAGGCCCTCGGGCTGGATGCCGCGCTGGTGGACCGCATCGCCCGGCAGTTCTCCTGGTGGGAGGACGGCGGCAGCGCCGGGCGGCGCCTGGAGGAGATCGGCTGCGACGCGCGCGCCCCGCTCGTTGCGCGGCTGCTCGAGCTCACCGGGGAGATCCGCGGCTTCCCGCGCCATCTCTCGCAGCACGTCGGCGGCTTCGTGATCTCGCGCGGCCCGCTGCGCCGCCTCGTGCCGATCGAGAACGCCGCCATGCCCGAGCGCACGGTGATCCAGTGGGACAAGGACGACCTGGAGGCGCTCGGCCTGCTCAAGGTCGACTGTCTCGCGCTCGGCATGCTCTCGGCGATCCACCGCGCCCTCGACCTCGTCTCGACGCTGCGGGGGCGGCCGCTGACCGTCGCCGACATCCCCGCCGAGGATGCGCGCACCTACGCGATGATCCAGCGCGCCGACACCGTGGGGGTCTTCCAGATCGAGTCGCGGGCGCAGATGGCGATGCTGCCGCGCCTGCGACCCGCCACCTTCTACGACCTCGTGGTCGAGGTGGCGATCGTGCGCCCCGGGCCGATCCAGGGGCAGATGGTCCACCCCTTCCTGCGGCGGCGCCAGGGGCTCGAGCCGGTGAGCTACCCCGGCCCCGAGGTCCGCGACGTGCTCGAGCGCACGCTCGGCGTGCCGATCTTCCAGGAGCAGGTGATGAAGCTCGCGATGGTCGCGGCGGGCTTCTCGGCGGGGGAGGCGGACCGGCTGCGCCGCGCGATGGCCGCCTGGCAGAAGAAGGGCGGGCTCGAGCCGTTCGAGGCGCGCCTGGTGGACGGGATGCGCGAGCGCGGCTACCCCGAGGAGTTCGCGCGGCAGATCTACCTGCAGATCCGGGGCTTCGCGGAGTACGGCTTCCCCGAGTCGCACGCGGCGAGCTTCGCCCTGCTCACGTACGTCTCGGCGTGGCTCAAGTGCCACGAGCCGGCGGCCTTCACCTGCGCGCTGCTCAACAGCCTGCCGATGGGCTTCTACGGGCCGTCGCAGCTCGTGCAGGACGCGCGTCGCCACGGCGTCGAGGTGCGGCCGGTAGGTGTGACCACGAGCGGGTGGGACTGCACACTGGAACAGGGGACGCCGGCGCGCTCGGAGAGGCCTCGGATGCAAGGCGGGCAAGTCCGGAGGAATGAGGCGTACGAGCAGTACGCCGCAGTGACGAAGGACGCAGCCCAACGCCGCAGACGAGGTCTATCCGAGTGTGCCGGGCCATCAATCAGGCTCGGGTTGCTGATGGTCAAGGGGCTGAGCCGGGCGGCGGCCGACCGCCTCGTCGCCGCGCGCACGGAGCGGCCGTTCGCGTCCGTCGACGACCTCGTCGAGCGCGCCGCCCTCTCGCGCGGCGAGCGCGAGCGCCTCGCCGCCGCGGGCGCCCTCGCGGCTCTCGCCGGTCACCGGCGGCT
>DATDCY010000224.1 GCA_036524115.1 bacterium
GGCGAGCTCCGGGTCGTCCCAGCGGCCGGCCGCCGTCCCGGAGAAGCGCGCCGTGCCCGACGCATCCGGCCGCCCGAGGAACGCCGCGAGCGGTCCCACCGCGACCGTGACGTCGCCCTGAAGCGCGAGCCGGCCGTCGTAGCCGACGGTCCCGCGCGCCTCGCCGCTGACGGGGCCCTTGCCGACCGCGAGCCGCATGGCGCCCGCGCCGTCCGGTCCGAGGACGAACGCGGCCTTGACGCCGCGCAGCGCGAGCTGGCGCTCGCCGCTCCTGACCAGCAGGCCGGCCGCGGAGCAGTCCACCTCGGCGCCGCCGCCGGAGAGATTCACGGCGAGGCGCACGCCGTCGGCGGCGGTCAGCCGCCCGGCGCGGTCGAGCAGCTCGGCGTGCCCGTCGACCACCTCGAGGATCCGCAGCGGGAACGGCGGTTTGAGCAGACCCCGCAGGCGCGCGACGAGCGCAGCCGCGACGTCCGTCTGCGACTCGGGCGCCGGGGCGAGGGCCGCGGCGCGCACGAAGAGGCGCGGCCGCACGAGCACGACCCGCCCCAGCCGCTCGCCGCGGAAGAACATCGCGTAGAGGTTGAACGATATCGCCACGTCGTCGGCGGTCAGCACCCACGGCTCGCCCGGGCGCTGCAGCGTCACGCGCCCGAGCGAGACCCCGGGCGGGAACCAGCGGCCGCGCAGGTCGGTGGTCTGGAACTGCGCGCCGAATTCCGCCGCGAGACGCTCGCGCAGGTAGTTCGCGGCGCTCTCGCGCAGCAGGTCCCCCTGCGTGCGCACGAGAAGCGCCGCCGCGACGGCGAGCGCGAGCAGGCACCCGGAGACGACGACCCAGGGCCGGACGCGGCGCATGCGCTGTGGCCCGCCGCCTAGCCCCCGTAGACGTCGGGGCGCCGGTCGCGCAGGAAGCTCCACTCCTCGCGCACGGCGCGCACGGCGCCGGGGTCCACGTCGACGAGCACCGCGCCGTCGTGCATGCCGCTGGGGGGCAGGACGAACTCCCCCTCCGGGTCGATGCAGACGCTGCGCCCGTAGAAATCCAGCCGCTGCTCGTGGCCGACGCGGTTGACGCGGAAGACGTAGAGGTTGTTCACGATGGCGTTGGCGGCGAGCACCGTCTCCCAGCGGCGCGTCGTGGCGAACGCGGCCGCGTTCGGGGCGAAGACCAGCTCGGCGCCGGCGAGCGCCAGATGCCGGGTGCCCTCGGGGAAGAAGTTGTCCCAGCAGATCTGCACGCCGAAGCGCAGCCCCTGGCTCTCGAACACCGGAAAGCCCCCGTCGCCCGGCTGGAAGTAGAACGATTCCTCCCAGAGCGGCAGCGTCGGCACGTGCACCTTGCGGTAGCGGCCGAGCAGCCCCCCCTCGGGGCCGACGACCATCGCCGTGTTGTAGCAGGCGCCGTCGGCCGCCCGCTCGAACAGCGGGCACACGAGCGTCGCGCCGAACTCGGCGGCCAGCGGCCGCAGCGCCGCGAGCGTCGGGCCGTCCTCGCCCTCGGCGAGCGCGCGGTGGCGCTCGTCGCGCTCGCGCGGGAACCAGTCGTTCGCCGGCAGCTGCTGGAAGCAGATCACCCGCGCCCCGCGCTCCGCCGCCATGCGCCCGAGCGCGGCGGCCTTGGCGAGGTTGCGCTCCCGGTCCTCCCCGCAGGCCATCTGGATGCCCGCGACCTTCACTGTGCCCATGTCCCCTCCCCCGCCCCCTCGAGCGCCTTCGCCCGATCATACATGCGCCGGGAGGGCTCCTCCTGGCCGAGCCCGGCGAGCGCGTCGCCGAGGCCGCGCCACGCCGCCGCCGCCTGTGGGTCGATCGTCGTCACCCGCTCGAAGTGCGCGCGCGCCCGCTCCCAGGCCTGCTCGCGCAGCGCGGCGCGGCCGAGCTCGAGGCCCATCTCGCGCACCGCGAGG
>DATDCY010000225.1 GCA_036524115.1 bacterium
TGCGGCTCCGCGTTCAAGAACAAGGGCGTTCAGCCCCTGCTCGACGCCGTGGTGCGCTTCCTCCCCTGCCCCTCCGACGTCTCCAACGTCGCGCTCGATCTCGACAAGGAAGAGGCGCAGGTCTCGCTCTCGCCCGACGAAGACAAGAATCTGGTGGCGCTCGCCTTCAAGCTCGAAGACGGCCGTTACGGCCAGCTCACCTACGTGCGCGTCTATCAGGGGCATCTGGCCAAGGGCGACACCATCACCAACGCCCGCACCGGCAAGCGTCACAAGGTAGGTCGCTTGGTGCGCATGCATGCCGCCGAGATGGAGGAGATCGAGGCCTCCGCTTCGGGCGACATCGTGGCGATGTTCGGCATCGACTGTGCCTCCGGCGACACCTTCTGCGGCGGCGACCACCGGCTGGCGATGAGTTCCATGCACGTGCCCGAGCCCGTCATCAGTCTCGCCATCGCGCCCAAGGACAACAAGGCCCAGGTCAACATGTCCAAGGCGCTGGGGCGCTTCACCAAGGAAGACCCCACGTTCCGCACCCACGTCGATCCGGAAAGCGGCGAGACGATCATCCAGGGGATGGGCGAGCTCCACCTCGACGTTTACGTGGAACGCATGAAGCGCGAGTACGGCGCCGAGGTCACCGTGGGCCAGCCCCAGGTGGCCTACCGCGAGACGATCACGAAGCAGTCAGAATTCGACTATCTCCACAAGAAGCAGACCGGCGGCTCGGGCCAGTACGGCAAGGTCGCGGGCTTCATCGAGCCGCTTGCCGAGGGCGAGTACGAGTTCGTCAACGAGATCACCGGCGGGGCGATCCCGACCGAGTTCATCGGCTCGATCGACAAGGGCTTCAAGCAGTGCCTCAGGAAGGGCCCGGTGGCCGGCTTCCCGATCAACGGCGTGAAGCTCACGATCAACGACGGGGCCGCGCACTCGGTTGACTCCTCCGACAACGCCTTCCAGCAGGCCGCCATCGGCGCCTTCCGCGAGGGCTTCGGCAAGGCCGCGCCGGTGCTGCTCGAGCCGATCATGAAGGTCGTCGTCGAAGGCCCGACGGAGTTCCAGGGCAACATCATGGGCGGCCTGAACCAGCGCCGCGGCATCATCGTCGGCACGTTCGAGGAGGGGAACTTCACGGTCGTCGAGGCCGAGGTCCCGCTCGCCGAGATGTTCGGCTACTCGACCGTGCTGCGCTCGGGCACCCAGGGCAAGGCGGAGTTCACGATGGAGTTCGCCTCCTACCGCCAGCTCCCCAAGGGGCTGACGGACCAGGTGATCAAGGAGGCGAACGAGCGGCGCAAGAGCTCGGTCGCCTAGATGGCCGAGAGCGCCGCCACACTCATCTACCTTCGTGACAGGAGCGTCGAGATGCTGAAGAAGGACCTGATCCTCAAGAACCCGCTGCGCGCCTGGGAGCCCGACACCGGCCACAACAGCGACTCGCCCCGCATGGGGCTCGTCGTCGCCCGCCGCGGCGCCGGCAAGACGGCCCTGCTCGTGCAGTTCGCCCTCGACTCGCTGCTGCGCGGCAACCGCGTCGCGCACGTGAGCATCGGCCAGAGCCTCGAGAAGACCAAGACCTGGTACGAGGACCTCTTCCAGGAGCTGTCGCGCAACTACAAGCTCGAGCACGTCGGCGAGGTCCACAGCGAGATCGCCTCGGGGCGGCTGATCATGACCTTCAACGCCGCCGGCTTCTCGGCCGCGAAGCTCGAGGAACGGCTGGCCGACCTCATCGAGCAGGACATCTTCCGCCCCGACAGCATCGTCATCGACGGCTTCGACTTCGAGAACGCGGACACTGCCCAGCTCGAGGGGCTGCGCAAGCTCGTGCACGAGCGCAAGCTGCACGCCTGGTTCTCGGGCGTGCGCCACCGCGAGGACAAGCGGGTGAGCGCGCTGGGCGTGCCCGCCCCCTGCGACCGCTTCGAGGACCTCTTCGACTGCATCCTGCTGCTGGACCCGGACGCGCACGGCATCACCCTGACGACGCTCAAGAGCGATGTCGCCGCCTCCAAGGACCACCCGGCGATCCGCCTCGACCCGACGACGTTCCTCGTCAGCGGGGCGATCAAGGCCGACGAGTGCACCCTGTTCTCGGGCGGCGCCCCCGGCGCCGAGGCGGCGTTCGGCGCCGCGGCCGAGCGCCACGGCCTGCGGGAGGTCAACTTCACGTTCGCCGGGCACACCGACGCGCGCACGCGCGGCATCCGGGTTCTCGGCCAGGAGGAACTCGAGCGCGGGGACGTGAGCCTCAGCTACGTCTCGCGGCTCATGCACCGCACCTACCCGAACGCGCCGCTGATCCGCAAGGTGCTCCAGACGATCTGGTACCAGGTCAACGCCGGCCAGGAGATCTACGTGGTCGGCTGGATCCAGGACGACGGCACCGTCCGCGGCGGCACCGGCTGGGGCGCCGAGTTCGCGAAGCTCTGCAACAAGCCCCTGTTCGTCTTCGACCAGGCGAAGGCGCGCTGGTTCTCCTGGACCGGCGAGGGCTGGGCCACGTGCGAGCCGCCGGTGATCACGCACCCGCAGGTGACGGGGACCGGCACGCGCTTCCTCGAGGAGAGCGGCAGGAAGGCGATCGAGACGCTGTTCGAGCGCTCGTTCGGGCCTGCGAAGTAGTCCGGACGCGACGGGCCCCGGGACCACACCCCCGGGGCCCTTTTCTTGCCCGTTACCTGACGGTCGTCACCGCGGGCCGCGCGGCAGTAGCCCCCGCCGCCGGGGCAGAGAGGGGCCGTTGACGAGGCCGCTCGTCTTCGGCTACCTTCCGCGGCAGGCCCCGCGTGCGGCGCCGCGCGGGGGAACCCGAGGCGTGGGGGAATCTGCGGTGCCTGCTCGCCGACGCTGCGTTGTCCCGTCCCTGCTCTGCGCGGTCCTCGTCACAGGGTGCGCGAGCGTCCAGACCTACGACGGCCCGCGGCGGCCACCGGCGGAGATCGCCGTGGTCCGCGGGATGAACAAGCTCAATCCCCTCCTGCTTCAGCAACAACTGGTGTTCGTGCGCTCCGTGGACGGCAGGAAGATGGGAGGCCCGCTGGCGGACGCGATGCTCAAGGTCGAACTCCTCCCGGGACGGCACGTACTGTCCCTCCTCTTCCAGGACAGTACGCTTGGCATCAGGTCTGCAAGCGCCGAGGACTGCAAGGTCGCCTTCGTGGCCCGTGCGGGACAATCCTACACCGCCTTTGGCGACTACGGCCCCGCCCCCGGAGACGCGTCGGAGTGGCGCTGCTACATCCGGGACGACGCCACCGGCGAGCGCTTCCCGGGCTCGCTGCTCCCGCCAGTCTTTCCGCACGAGAAATACGCGGGATTCACCTGCAAGCCCCCCATCGACAATGGGTGGGGGATCGCATCCTGGACGGAGGACGCTCTGGTCTTCAAGAGAAACACCCAGTCGCCGGCACACAACCTCGTGTTGTTCGTGCGACGTAGCAAACACGGGAAGCAGTTTCAGGCCCCCGACGACTTCCTGGCGTACGTGAAGGACTTGTATTTCAACGTGAATCCAGAGCAGTACGAGTTCCTGGAGAGGGACGCCGGCTTGGACCCGAGGTACGGCGCGAACTGTGTCCACTACCGTTTCGCGTACCGTGTCCATCTCAAGGGACGTCGCGGCGACCGGTCATACGTTTCGACCGGGCAATGCTACGACTGCCTGCACCCGCGCGCTCCGCAGTACGAGTACGAGATCTGCGCCCAGGACGACTCCCGGTCCGGCGAGGTCGACGCGGGGTTCGTCGCCGAGGGCAACGCCTTCCTCGATAGCTTCTCCTTCACGGAGATCGGCCGCTAGGCCTTCCCGCGGCGCGGCCCGCCGGGCCATACCGCGCGGATGACCGTGGAATTCTGCTAGAATTCATGTCTCAATGAACTGGTTCGAAGCGCTCGTCCTCGCCGTCGTCCAGGGGCTCACGGAGTTCCTTCCGGTGTCCAGCTCCGGCCACCTGGTGATCGCGCAGACGCTCTTCGGCATCCAGCCGTCGGCGGCGTTCCTCTACGATATCGTGCTCCACCTCGGCACGGCGCTGGCGGCGCTCGTCTTCTACCGCCGCGACGTGGCCGGCCTGCTCCGGGGGCTGGTGCCCCCGTACGCGCAGGCGCCGGCCGACCTGCGCGAGTCGCGCCGGCTGCTGCTGCTCCTTGCGGCCGCCACGGCGCCGACCGCCGCGATCGGCTTCGCCTTCAAGGATTTCTTCGAGGGCCTCTTCGCCGCGCCGGGCGCCGTCGTCGCGGCCCTCGGCGTGACCGGCGCCTTCCTCGTCGCCTCGGCGCTTCTCCCCGCCGGCGCGCAGCGGCTCGACGGCGCCCCGTGGTGGAAGGGCGTGCTGGTGGGCGTCGCGCAGGCTGTGGCCATCGTCCCGGGCATCTCCCGCTCGGGGAGCACGATCGTCGCCTCGCTGGCCGCGGGCATTCGCCGCGAGGACGCCGTCCGCTTCTCGTTCCTGCTGTCGCTGCCGGCGATCCTCGGCGCCTCGCTGCTGGAGCTGCGCCACCTGCCCGCGGGCGGGGCGGGCCTCCCTGGCGCCGTCGTCGCCGCCGGTTTCACCGCCGCCGCCGCGACCGGGTATCTCGCCATCCTCTTCGTGCTGCGCTGGACGCGCGAGGGGAAGCTCTGGCAGTTCGGCCTCTACTGCTGGGCCGCGGCGGCGCTCGCCGCCGTGGCGCTCGCGCGGCGCTAGAGGCGCCCGGGGGGCAGGCACATGGCGCGCAGCCGCAAGGGCCGGAAGGAGCGTCCGCTGCGCCGCGCCGGCGGCGACGCCCGGAACACGGCGCGGCGGACGCGGCTGCGCGAGATCGCCGGCGTCGGCTTCCTCGCCCTCACCGTCGCGGCGATGATCGCGCTGGCCTCCTACGACGAGTTGGACCGCTCGCTCAACAGCGCCACGGGAAGCGAGAGCGTCCACAACTACCTCGGCGTCGTGGGGGCGTACTTCGCGGACGCCCTCGTCGCGTTCTTCGGCTTCGGGGCCTGGCTCTTCCCGGTGTTCGCCTTCGGCGCCGCCGTGCTCTGCTTCGCCGGCGTCTCGCTCAGCCTCGCCAGCCGCCTTGGTCGCGCCGCGGGCCTCACGGGGTTCTCGCTGTCGCTCGTCGCCCTCGGCAACCTGGCGTTCGGGTCGACCGACCCCTTCTACCACCGCGGCGCGGCGCCCGTCCCCGCCGGAGGCGGTCTCGGCGCGACGCTCGCCGCGCTCGTGCGCCCCTGGCTGGGGGACGCCGGCGCGGCGATCGCCTTCGGGTTCGTCCTCGTCGCCTCCCTCACGCTGGCGACCCACCTGACCCCGCGGCGGCTCGCCGCCGGGGCCTTGGGCGGCGCCCGGTCCGCGGGGAGCGCGGCCGGCGGGGTCTGGGAGAGCCTCCGCCACGCGTGGGAGCTGCGCCGCGGCCGCAAGGAGAAGGAGCGGGCGCGGCTGCGTCGCGACACGGAGGGCGAGCCGGCGGCCGCGGAGGAGCCCGGGGAGGAGTTCGCCGATGGCCCGGCCGAGCCGGCGCTCGAGATCGCGGAGGAGGAGCTGGAAGGCCCGCTGATCGTCCAGCGGCCGCCGCCCCCGCGGCGCAAGCCCGCCGCGAAACGCCCCGAGCCGGCGCGCGCGCAGGGAAGCTACACGCTGCCGCCGCTGGATTTGCTCGACGACCCGCCGCCCGACCGCGTCCCCGTCTCCGAAGAGGAGATCCGCGCCAACTCGCGCATCCTCGAGCGCAAGCTCGCCGACTTCGGCGTCAACGGCCGGGTCGCCCAGGTCCACCCGGGACCGGTGATCACGATGTACGAGTACGAGCCGGCGGCCGGCATCAAGATCAACCGCATCGTCGGCCTGCAGGACGACCTCGCGCTCGCGCTGTCGGCGACCTCCATCCGCGTCGTGGCGCCCATCCCCGGCAAGTCCGTGGTCGGCATCGAGTTGCCGAACAAGAAGCGCGAGACGGTCACGCTCAAGGAGATCATGCTCTCGGAGGAGTTCGGGCGCTCGACCTCGAAGCTCGGCGTCGCGCTCGGCAAGGACATCTTCGGGCGGCCGCGCGTCGGCGACCTGGGCAAGATGCCGCACGTGCTCATCGCCGGCGCGACCGGCTCGGGCAAGAGCGTCATGATCAACACGCTGATCAGCTCGATCCTCTTCTCGGCGCGGCCCGACGAGGTGCAGTTCATCATGATCGACCCGAAGATGGTCGAGCTGACGATGTACGACGGCATCCCGCACCTGATCGCCCCGGTCGTGAGCAACCCGAAGAAGGCGGCCTACGCGCTGCGCAACGCGGTCGGCCTCATGGAGGAGCGCTACCGCGTGCTCGCCGAGCGCAAGGTCCGCAACATCGAGTCCTACAACCACCACCTCGCCGCGGAGGCGAAGGAGCGCGGCGAGGCGCCGGCGCTCATGCCGTACCTGGTGATCGTCATCGACGAGCTGGCGGACCTGATGATCCTCGCGCAGAGCGAGGTCGAGGACTCCATCACGCGCCTCGCGCAGCTCTCGCGCGCGGTCGGCATGCACCTGGTCATCGCCACGCAGCGCCCCTCGACCAACGTGATCACCGGCATCATCAAGGCGAACCTGCCGGTGCGCATGTCCTTCAACGTCTCCTCCAAGATCGACTCGCGCGTGGTCCTCGACGCCAACGGCGCCGAGCAGCTCCTCGGCAAGGGCGACATGCTGTACCTGCCGCCCGGGACCAACAAGCTCGAGCGCATCCACGGCGCGTTCGTCTCCGAGGACGAGGTCAAGCGCCTCGTCGAGCACCTCAAGGGGCAGGCCCAGCCGACCTACAACGAGGCGATCCTGCAGCCGCCGCCCTCCGACGGCGGTGACGACGCCGGGGCCGACGGCGAGCAGGACGAGATGTACGACCAAGCCGTCGCCGTCGTCACCGAGAGCGGGCAGGCGTCGATCTCGTATGTGCAGCGGCGCCTCAAGGTCGGCTACAACCGCGCCGCGCGGATGATCGAGGCGATGGAGAAGGCCGGCCTCGTCAGCCCCGCCGACGGCGCCAAGCCGCGGCGGATCCTGGCGCGCCGCACCTACGACGAGGAGTAGCCGACCCGTACGCCCGTTCTCTTGGCGCAGCCCTGAGCGACTCCAAGGAAGACGATGACACCGCCTGCGCTTCGACCAGGAGGCCGGTCTCTCACCGTGCTTCGCGCCGCGGCGCTCGTGGCGGCCGTCGTCATCGCCTATTCCCCCGCTTTCACGGCCGGCTTCATCTGGGACGACGACGACTACATCACCGACAACCGGACCTTGACGGAGCCGGGCGGCCTGACCGAGATCTGGCTCAGCCCCGGCGCCACGCCCCAGTACTATCCTCTCGTGTTCACCTCGTTCCTCGTCGAGCAACGCCTCTTCGGACGGACTCCCGCGGGACATCATGCGGTCAACGTCCTGCTCCACGCCGGGTCGGCACTCCTGCTCTGGCGGCTGCTGACAACCGTCGCCGTGCCTGGCGCCTGGCTCGCGGCTGCGCTCTTCGCCCTCCACCCGGTGCAGGTGGAATCGGTGGCGTGGATCGCCGAGCGCAAGAACGTCCTGTCCGGACTGTTCTTCCTTGCAGGCGCGCTGACCTTCCTGCAGTGGGCCGGCCTGCGCGCCGGGGATGGCGACCGGTCGGGCTCGACGCGGGGTGCGCCTGGACGTCTGGCGACGGCGGCAGTTCTTTTCGCCGCGGCCCTCTTCTCCAAGACCGTCACGGCGACGCTCCCCGTCTCGCTCGGAGCGGTCCTCTGGTGGAAGCGGGGGCGACTGAGCCGCAGGGAACTGCTCGCTCTGGCGGCGTTCGCCGCGGCGGGTGCAGGCATGGGGATGGTCACGCTGCGGCTCGAACGGACGGTCGTCGGGGCCGTGGGGCCGGCGTGGGACCTGACTTTCGTCGAACGCCTCCTGGTGGCAGGAAGGGCCTTCTGGTTCTACCTCGGCAAACTGGCCTGGCCGTCCGAACTCGCGTTCATCTATCCCCGCTGGGACCCGCAGGCGGCGAGTTGGGGCTGGGGGCTCTGGCCCGCCGCTGCGGCGGCTTTCGTCCTCGGCCTCTGGGCCCTTCGCCGGCGGATCGGGCGGGGGCCGCTCGTCGCCTGCCTCCACTTCGCGGGGAGCCTCGGGCCGGCCTTCGGCTTCGTCAACGTCTTCCCCATGCAATTCTCCTTCGTCGCCGACCATTTTCAATACCTGGCGACGATCGGCCCTCTCACCCTCGCGGCCAGCCTGATCTGGCGCCTGGTCGCGCCGGCAGGGACGCCGGGGCGCCGCCCATGGCTCCTGGCCGCGGCGTTTGCCCTGCCCGTCGCCATGGGCCTCCTCACGCACCAGCAGAGCCGCTTCTACCAGGATAGTGCCACGCTCTGGGGGCA
Organism: bacterium; assembly: GCA_036524115.1. NCBI lineage: Bacteria > bacterium. The sequence continues at coordinate 8,351 of DATDCY010000225.1, forward strand.
CACCGTCACATTGAACCCGGGCTCGTGGATGGTGCACAGCAACCTCTCTCGCGCCCTCGCTGCCCGCGATGACCGGGCGGGGGCCGAAAGCGAGTTGCGCGAAGCCCTGCGGCTCGAGCCTTCAGTCCCCAGCGCCTGGTTTCGGCTCGGCGAACTTGCCGCGGCGGGTGGGCGGCTCGGGGAGGCGGTCGAGCTCTTCCAACGCGCGCTCGATCTCGTTCCCATGTACGCCGACGCCCACGACGGACTCGGAGATTCGCTGACCCGCCTCGGCCGCGACGCCGACGCGGAGGAGCACCTCCTGGCGGCTGGGTGGCTGAAACCGCGAGATCCCAAGCCACGTCTGCACCTCGGATACCTGTATCTGTCGCAGGGACGGGTCAGTGAGGCCACGAAGGCCTTGACCGACGCGGTCGAATTGGAGCCGGGCAGCCCCGAGGCGCGACTGGGTCTCGGCCGTTCTCTGGCAGCTCAGGGCTTGAGACGCGAGGCATTGGAGCAATTCCGCCACGCACTGTCGCTGAGGCCCGGGTGGGCAGAGGCGGAAGCGGCGTTAGCCGGCGGGTGACCTGAAGCGTCCGCGCCGGGGCCGACGACGATCAGACCGGGCGTGCGGTCTGCCCGCGCCCGATATCAGCGCCGGTACGCCTTCGGGGCGTGGCAGCCGGTGCGGCACCAGCCGCCGCCCTGTTCCGCGCGGAACTCCTGGGGGATGAGCACGGTGCCGCGCCCGGGGATCCGCAGGCGCAGCAAGAGGGGCTGCGCGGCGGCGTGCGGCGCGTGACACGGGAGGCAGCGCGGGCCGCGCGCCGCCTGGACATGGTGCGCGTGGAGGTTGCGCTTCCCGTCCATGAAGCCCGTCGCGCCCGCCGGCGCGTCCTTCGCGGCGAGGGCCTCGCCGTGGCACCCGGTGCACAGGGCCACGTCCCAGGGTTGCGCGCCCGCCGGGCTCTCGTCGCCCGCCGGCGCCCCCTTCACGAAGTGCGACCCGCCGCCCGACAGACCCAGGTCGTGGCAGGACGCGCAGTCCCCGTCGGCGACCGGCTGGTGGGTCGAGGCCGCGCGCGCACCCCGTGCCGGCTCGAGCAGCCGTGCATGGCAGCGTGCCGTCACGCACCCCTCGCCCGCGGAGAGCGCCGGGTGCGCCGCGCTGAACGCCCGCGAGGCGCCAAGAGAGACCCCGGCCGCCACTAGCGCAGCGAACAGGCGGGCCCGACTACGGGTGCGCCACATGCAGTGTCCGCGCCGCTTCCCGCAACTTGCGCTCGAGTGCGAGGACACCCGGCCGCCGCACGGACCGACCTGACGCGCTGCTAAAAGTTGACAATCCAAGAAAGACCAAGCAACTGAAATATCAAGTTCGCCGCCGGCATGATGAGTGCCTGAAGGACCGGGGAGATTGCCAACCCCATTATGATGAGCATGCCAAAGGGCGCTATCCGCTGAAGAGCCACGGACTGGCTGTGAGGAAGGACTCCGATGAGAAAGTGCCCACCGTCTAGAGGCGGTATCGGCAACATATTGAAGAGCGCGAGGTAGACATTAACCTTCACCAGGACAATGAGAAGAAGGACGATTGGCAACGCAATGCGCACGCTGCCGTGGGAGTCACCCTGACTTCCCAACCCAGCGCCCACAGCGCCCCAGATATGGATGACCGCGGCGGCGATCGCCGCAAGCAGGAGGTTACTGCCTGGGCCGGAGATGGAAACCCAAGCAAAGCCCTTGCGTGGATTGCGGAAGTTACGATGGTTTACCGGCACTGGCTTGGCCCAGGCAAGGAGAACACCACTGCCACTCCACAACAACAGTGCTGGGAACAATATGCTTCCAAAGATGTCGATGTGCGGAACAGGATTGAGCGTAATCCTTCCTGCTAACTTTGCAGTAGGATCGCCGTTGCGCCATGCTACCCATCCGTGCGCGGCCTCATGCAAGCACACGGAGAACAGCAGCGCGACAAGAAAGATAACGAGTTGCTGCTTGTCGCCCACGAGAAAGCCCGACCTTTCTCCTTACATGCGGGCGCGATGGTAGCAGAACACTGGTCTTCCTCCTACTCAAGAGTCACTCAAGCGAGGCAACAAACAAGTGGCGCCGGGCCAAGAACAGCCTTGCAGCCTGCTCGGCGCCTAGTGCTTGATGTAGCCGCTGGCGCGGACGAAGGCCACCTTGAGGTTGGCGATCGCGTCCTTGAGCAGCTTCGCCTCCTCCTCGGTGAGATTCCCCTTCGTCTTCTCTTCGATCACGCCGAGGATGTCGATGTGCCAGCTCGCCACCGGGAAGTTCGCGAGCGACTGCCCCGTCTGCGGGTCGTCGAAGAGCCCCATGAAGGCCAGCCCCTCCTGGTAGAGCTTGCCGATGAGCTGAAGAAAGTCCGCCGGGCCGGGCAGCCCCGCGCCGGGCTCGCCGAACTCGGGTCCATGCTCGTGCGCCGCGGCCGCCGGGGCCGCTTCCACCGCGGGCGGCTTGGGCCGCGGCGCCGCCGGCTTCGC
>DATDCY010000226.1 GCA_036524115.1 bacterium
GGCGCCGGCACGGTCCGTGGGGCCGGGGACCGCGATGGCGATGCCTGTCGGGCTGGAGCGCAGCGTGTGGTTGCGCACGACCCAGAAGCCCGAGAGCCTGACCCAGTCCGGGTCCGCCCCGTCGGAGTGCTCGAAGTCGTCGCTGAAGAGCAGGGGGCCAGCGGCGCTGATCGTCACCGTCTCCTCGTCGCGAAGCGAGGAGTCGAGCATGGAAACGGCGGCGAAGGTCACGGTGTATTCGCCCGCCTGGGCCGCGCCCGGCGTCCAGGTGAACGTTCCGTCAACGGCGTTGAAACTCGCGCCGGCCGGCAAGCCGGCGGCTTCCAGTGCGAGCGCGCCTCCCTCCGGGTTGGACGCCGTGACCTTGAACGTCAGCGTCTCACCCGCGACGACCGAGCGGGTGCCGATGGGGTCGAGGACGGGCGCGCAGTCGCGGGCGGCCACGCTGACGGGCACGGTCACCTCTGCGGACAACGCGTCGCTCCCGCAGTTCCTGCCATGGTCGGTCACAGTGAACCGGATGGACGGGTACGTCCCCGCCTGCGTGCACGTGGGCGTCCACGTGAAGGCACCGGAATAGGGATCGAACGTGGCGCCCAGCGGGAGGTTCTCGGCGCCGAACGTCAGCAGGTCGCCATCGGGGTCGGTGGCGGCGAGGGTGAGCGCGAACTCCGTGGCTTCGGTCGCGGCAATATCGGGCGGCTGCGTGAGCGCCGGCGGCCGGCTGTAGCGGTAGCTTACGAGGAGCATGTCGATTCCCGAAATGGTCTGGCCTGGCAGGACCTCGATAATCTGGGCCTCCGAGGCCAGGGTCTTTCCCGGGTACCACTGCGGATAGTGCGCGTTGAAGTCCCAACCAAGACTGGAAGCCAGGATCCGGTACCGACCGGGGGGCACTCGGAAGGCAAAGGGACCGGATGGATACCACTGCCCATACCATCGGACGGTGTCCGAGTCGCCCTCGACTAGGGCCAGGTAGGCTCCCTTGGTGCCGTGAGTCAGGTTGACCTGACCTTCGATTCGCCCCTCGGGAGGGAAGTCCGCGTCGATACCCGTCACCGTCTCACCGGGGGCCACCTCGATCGGGACGGCGGTCTTGGCGGAATCCTCATTCGGATACCAGCGGCCCCAGGAGGAGGTCTGTTCTGCGTCGAACGCAAGCAGGTACGAACCGGGTGAAACGTGGTCGAAGCGGTAGGTGTCGTTCTGCCAGTCGGTGTAGATGCAGCGAAGAGGGTTCCCATGCAGGTCGGCGAGGCAGACCTTTGCCCAATTGAGCGAAAGCCGCTGGCCGTTCTCCGTCAGCGTCCCCATAATGCTCCCCTTTGCCCCGAGGTCGGCGTCTATGCCTGGCGTCTGGAGCCCGGGTTGGACCAGCACTGGGTCTGCAGTCTGCGCCGACACGCTGGTCGGATACCACTTCTCTCCGAACGTGCTGCCTGCCGTCGAGTCAAAGAATCGCAACAGGTAGGGGCCAGGGGGGAGGGTGGTGGCCTCGTAGTTGCCATCCGCGCCGGGAACGACGGTCCGCAGCGGTGAAGCGCCCGCAGGCGACGTCCAGACTTCAATCCTCGTCCCTGCGCTGGCCGCTCCACCCGCCGTCACCCGCCCCGCGACGCTGCCGGCGGTTCCGAGGCTCTGGAGGACGACGGTCGGGAGCATGAGGGTCTCGCCGCTCCTGAACCGCACCACATCCGCGGATGTCTCATCGGGCTTGCCGTCGAGCCAGGTCGGAGCGTAACCTTCCTTGCTGAGGAAGAGCTTGCGGTCGCCGCTGGACGAAACGGCGAACTCCCCATTGACGTCTGTGCTCGTTGTCGGAGAAATGCCACAGTCGACCCTCGATACGCTAATCGCGACACCCTCGAGGGGAGAGCCTTGCCCGTCGACCACCTTCCCCAGTGTGACGCCTGGCGGGGCGGGCGGTAGCGTTATGCTGCTGATCTCGCCAGGTTTAATGACGACAGGCGACGCGTCCTCCCATTGAAAGGTCCCTGGATAGTAAGTATCGGCGATGCTCGCGGAATACATATTGACACCTATGCGGTATTCCCCCGGCGGCAAGTAGGTTGGGGAAGGCCAGTAGCACTCCTCCCTCCCACTCGTGAAGCTCCATGCATCGTAATCGTCGTACGGAGCAAGCATGACCTGCAACTCGCCTGGCGTCGGGACGGAAATGTCATGCCCCCCGGTAATTTCTCCGAGGATCGGTCGGACCGGTGTCGGATCGCTCACCCCTGGGTGGTAGAGATCCCATGCCGGTGCTCCGCTTGTGGAAACCTTGATGTAATACGCATCATCCTCCAGGTCGGTGAGGATGAAACGGCCAATTCCGTCCGTCGTCGTGCGCCATGGAAGTGTGCGCGCAGCATATCTCGACATATAGATTTCAGCTCCGACCCAAGTACTTGCCAAGGGTGTCCCGTCCGGACCAGTCACGGTGCCCGCTATGCGCCCTGGAGGGCCGAGACGGACGTCGATCCCTGTGAGAGTTTCGCCCTCTTTGACAATCAGCAGTCTGGATGGCGGTCCAATGACCCCACGAAGGAGGCGCGGTGTATGGCCGCTGCTGGGTGGCGGTGAGAACAGCAGTTCGTACCAACCACTATACTCGCTGCACCAAGGCTCGAGCGTTGGCGTGAGGCCCTGCAGTTCGTAATGTCCATCGACGCCAGTCTGTGCCCAGGCAACAGGACCGGACATGCGGGGAAACTTTGCGAACATGTCCCGATTCCAGAACCTCGTGTAGGGGCCGACATATGCCTGCACCTCGACCCCCGCCAGCGGCTCCCCGTTTGGCCCCGTGACCCGCCCAGAGATGCCGCCGGTCGCGCCCGCGCTCGTCGCCAGCGTCGTGAGAAGGAGCGTTGCGGTGAGCGCGCCCGCGGTAACCGCCCGCGGCAGACGCCACCCACCCCGGATCTGATGCAGCACCGAAACCCCTCCCCCTGCGAGACTAATAGTCGGACTGTGCCGATAATGTTACCACGCGGTCGGGGAAATGATCGGAGCGGGAATCGAAGGCGCTACCATCGCCGTGCCGCGCGGCGCCCGCGACCTTCTCCGGCTCGATCCGAAGGAACGAGCGGCTACTTGACGTCCTGCGAGCCGGTTTGGTTGATCATCTGGGTCTTCACGGTGCCGCCCTTGCCGGCGATGTCCGCGATGAACATCAGGACGCCCCCCGCGACCACCGCCAGGAACACCAGGAAGAGGAGCATCTTCGTCTGCCGGATCAGGAGGTAGAGCAGAACCAGCCCCAGCGCGCCGGCGATCAGCGGGTTGGCGCGCAGGTACGTCATCGCATCGTTCACGTATGCTTCCATGGCATCTCCCTCTCCTTTCTACCTCCCCAGCACCTCCAGGAAGTAGCGCTCGTAGCGGTCGACGATCTTGTCGCGGCCGAAGCGGTGCGCGGCGATCCAGCGGGCGCGGCGCGAGAAGGCGGCCCAGCGGCGCGCGTCGCAGAGCAGTTCGATGCCGCGCTCCGCCAGCCCCGCGACGTCGCCGACCTCCAGCAGGTGGCCGCTGCGGCCGTTCTCGACGACCTCGGGCAGCCCGCCGACGCGGTAGGCCAGCACCGGCACGCCGCAGGCCATGGCCTCGAGCGGCGCCAGCCCGAAGGACTCCATCTCGGAAGGGTGCAGGAGCAGGTCGGCGGCGCCGTACCATTCCTCGATCTCGCCGATTGCCTTGAGGCAGTGCACGCGGCTCTCGATCCCCAGTTCGCGGGCCGTCGCCTCCGCCCGCGGCCGGTCCGGCCCGTCGCCGATCATGTAGAGCTGCGCCGGAACCTTCGCGGCGATCCGCGAGAAGATCTCGACGACCTCCCAGACGCGCTTGACCGGCCGGAAGTTCGAGACGTGCAGCAGCACCTTCTCGCCGGGGCGCGCGATGTCGCGGCGCTTCTTCGCGTCGCGCGGCCGCGAGAAGCGCGCCGGGTCGACGAAGTTCGGGATCACGCGCACCTCGCGGTCGAGGTGGAACTCGCGCTGCGTGGTGTCCGCGAGCGCCTGCGAGACCGCGGTCAGCCCCGAGGAGCGCAGCATCCCGAAGCGCGTGATCTCCCAGTACGAGGGGTCGAGGCCGACGAGCTGCACGTCCGTGCCGTGCAGGGTGGTCACGGTCTTGACCTCGCAGCCGCCCATCTGCTGGCCGAGGAAGACCGCGACCGAGTGCGGGATCGCGTAGTGGGCGTGCACGAGGTCCAGCCGCTCTTGGCGGATCACCTGCGCGACCTTCGTCGCCAGCGCCAGCGTGTACGGCGGGTACTGGAAGAGCGGGTACGTGACCACCGGCACGCGATGGAACGAGAGCCCGTCGACGATGCGCAGCCGCGCCGGGAACTCGGTGGAGATCACGTGCACCTGGTGGCCGCGCTCGGCGAGCGCGACGCCCAGCTCGGTGGCGACGACGCCCGAGCCGCCGAAGGTCGGGTAGCAGACGACGGCGAGGCGAAGCTTCGCGCGCCGCCGCCGACCCGCGGTGACCCCGCCGCGCGTTCCCGCCGCCTGCGCGCTCACGGGCAGCCCTTGAAGAAGAGCTGGTCGGTCGCTGTCACCGGCAGCGGCCCGGTGGCGACGAGCCCCTCGCCGTAGGGGCGTCCGATGAGCCCGCCGAAGAAGCGGTCGCGCACCTCGACTGAGGCGAAGACGTCGTTGTAGCCGGCGGCGCGGAAGGAGCGGCTCGGCGCCTGCGAGCGGTGCGCGTTCATCGCGCGCAGCTTCACCGCGTAGACGTCCGAGACGTCGACGACGAGCGTGGGGTGGCGGTACGTGCGGCAGGGGTAGAAGAAGAGCAGCCGCGTGTACCAGGGCTCCTCGCCGCCGGCGATCTTGCGCAGGCGCGCCTCGAAGAACGCGGCCTCGGCCAGGCGGCCCGCGACCACGTGGTCGGGGTGCGCGTCCTCGTAGAGCGGCGCGAGGATCACCTCCGGGCGCCACCTGCGCACCGCCGCCGCCACGGCGCGCCGGTAGGGGAGCGTGAACTCCAGCGCCGCGTCCGGCAGGCCGAGGTTCTCGCGCGCGTGCAGCCCGAGGATCTTCGCGGCGCGCTGCGACTCGCGCTCGCGGGTGCGGGCGTCGCCGAGCGTGCCGCTCTCGCCGCGCGTCAGCTCCACGGCGACGACGCGGCGGCCGGCGCGCGCCAGCGCGGCGCAGGTGCCGCCGATGACCA
>DATDCY010000227.1 GCA_036524115.1 bacterium
CGTCAGTGACGGCCGCCGCGGGCGGCGCCGCCGGTGCGGGCGCGACGGCGTCGCCGCCGGCCTGGGCGCGCGAGCTGGCGACCCTCTACGAGAGCGGCGCCGCCTGCCAGTTCGTGCTTCACGGCAACGTCTACGACCGTCTCATGGTGCCGCGCGCGGGCGGGGCGGCGACGCCCGGGAACCTGCGCGAGTTCCTGCTCGCGGAGCTGCTCGCGCCCTTCGACGTCGTGCTCGCCTACGACCTCGGCAACGGCATCCGCGTCGAGCGCGGCGGTGACGCGTTCTCCTCGTGGCCGGGGGCGCAGCGCCTCGGCGAGCTGCCGCGGGCGCCGCGCCCGGCGGTCGAGGCGCTCACGCACTACCTGCGGTACGCGGCGAACCTCGCGCGCCTCGGCAAGCCGGCGCCGCGCGTCGCCGTGCTGCTGGAGGCCGCCGAGATGATCGCCCCGGCCGGCGACGCGGGGGGCTTCGAGCAGGGGGCGATCGTGCTGCTGCTGCGCGAGTGGGCGAACGACAGCCTCATCGCGGGCCATCCGGTGGCGACGTTCCTGATCGCCGAGAACCTCAACGACCTGCACCCGCTGCTGGCGACCAACCCGCACACCGCGAAGATCAAGCTGCCGCTGCCGGAGGCGCCCGCGCTCGCCGCGGCGCTCGCGGTGCTCGAGCCGGCGTACGCGGCGCCGCTCGCGCCGTGGGCGGGGCGGCTCGATGCGCTGGCGAACCAGCTCGCCGGCGTCGCCCTCGGTTCGGTCGAACAGCTGCTCAAGACCGCGCGGCACGAGGGCAAGCCGGTCGACCCGGCGCGCCTGGTCACCCTCAAGAAGTCGCTCGTCGAGAAGGAGTACAGCGGCCTCGTCGGCTTCGTCGAGAGCGCGCGCACGCTCGACGACATCCACGGCAGCGAGCGCGTGAAGGCCTGGCTGCGCCAGGACATCGCGCTCTGGCGGCAGGACGACCTCAGGGCGCTGCCCATGGGGTACCTCTTCTGCGGGCCGGTCGGCACCGGCAAGACCTTCTTCGTCGAGTGCCTCGCCGGGGAGGCCGGCGTGCCCGTCGTGAAGCTGCGCAACTTCCGCGACAAGTGGGTCGGCAGCACGGAGGGCAACCTCGAGCGCATCTTCCGGCTGCTGCACGCGCTGGGCCGCTGCATCGTCTTCGTCGACGAGGCCGACCAGGCGCTGGGCCGGCGCGAGTCGGGCTCGGGCGACTCCGGGGTCTCGGGGCGCGTCTACTCGATGATCGCCGAGGAGATGAGCGACACGGACAACCGCGGCAGGATCCTCTGGGTGCTCGCCTCCAGCCGCCCGGACCTGATCGAGGTGGACATCAAGCGCCCGGGGCGCATCGACGTGAAGATCCCGCTCTTCCCGACGCTCGAGCCGCGGGAGGGGTTCGCGCTGCTGCGGGCGCTGTGCAAGCGCCTCGGGCTGGCGATCCCGGACGAGGCGTACGCAAGCCTCGAGCCGCGGATCCCCGAGATGCTCACGCCGGGGGCCGCCGAGGCGCTCGCGGTGAAGGCCTACCGCCTCTCGCGCACGCAGGGGCTCGGCCCGGTGGAGTCGGTCGCCGCCTGCCTCGAGGGCTACCAGCTCCCGGTGCCGCGCGACGTCATGGAGTTCCAGATCGGCCTGGCCGTCCGCGAGGCCTCCGACCTGGAATTCGTCCCGGAGAAGCTCAGGCCGCGCTAGGGTTTCCGGGTGTGCGCGGCGATCGCCGCCTTGATCGCCGGCATCGCGGCGGCGGTCGCCGCCTCGCCGGCCTCGATGAGCTGCTTCTTGCGGGAGAAGTCGTCGTAGGCCACGTCGCCGGCGTCGGGCGTGATCAGCACGTCCGCCTCGCGGGCGCGCAGCCGCCCGATCTCCGCGGCCATGATCGTCACGGCGTGGTAGGCCGTCTCGATCGGCGTCGCCGGGTTCTTCGACGGCACGGCCGCCGGGATCGCCACCGCGATGACGACGTCGGCCCCGAGCCGCCGCGCGACGTCGGCGGGAACGGGGTTCGTCACGCCGCCGTCCACCAGCACGCGGCCGTCGACCGTCACCGGCACGAAGACGCCGGGGATCGCCGCCGACGCGTGCACGGCGCGCGCGACCGATCCGCGGTCGAAGACCACGGTCTCGCCCGTGCGCAGGTCGGTCGCCACCGCCGCGTAGGGCAGGGCGAGCTTCTCGATGTCGCGGTTGCGCAGCCGCTGGCCGATGAACTCCTCGAGCCGTTCGCCCTTGACGAAACCGCCGGAGAGGATCGCCAGCGCCTTGTAGTCGAAGAGGTCCTCGTCGGTGACCGTGAGCGCCGACAGCTCCAGGTCGAGGCTCTTGCCGGTGTCGGCGTACAGCGCCCCGACGAGGCTGCCGACGGAGGTCCCGGCCACGACGTCGATGGGCACCTTCTCGCGCTCGAGCGCGCGGATCACCCCGACCTCGGCGAAGCCGCGCGCCCCGCCGCCGCCGAGGGCGAGCCCGACGCGCGGCCGGGTGTCCGCCGCCGGCGGCCAGGCCGCGGGCGGCGCGCCCGCGCAGCCGGCGAGCGCGCAGGCGCAGAGCGCGAGAGCGACGGCGATCCGCTTCACAGGGTCTCCCGGGCGCAGTCCATGGTTGCGTCGCAAGTATAGCAGCCGACCCGCGTTTCGCGTCACGCGCGTTGCCGCCGCCGCCCGTTACCTGCCGTTGCCGAGCAGGGACTCGTAGATCAGGCTCAGGCGCACGGCGACGCCCCAGACGCCCGGCTCGTCGCGCTGCCAGTAGTAGTAGTGGCCCGGCATGACCTCCAGCTCGATCCAGTCGCGCCAGACCTTGCCGATCATGCGCAGCTGCACGTAGGTCTGGTCGGGGTCGTCGTTGTGCGTGGTCGGCTCCGCCTTCTCCGGGTCGCCGTGGTAGGGGTTGTACTTCACCCCTGTCTCCAGCGAGACCGCGGTCCCCCCGTACGGGGGCAGCCAGCGCCAGATGAGGCCCGACTCGAGGTTTTCGCCATGGAGTTCCTGGTACACCTCGGCCCTGTTCGCCCAGCGGAGGAACGCGGAGGCGCCGAGCGCGTAGTCCACGTCAAAGGTCGTCCGTCCGCCCCAGCCGTTGTCGGTCCGCCAGTAGAAGCGCTGCTCGCCGAAGAGCGCCCAGGGGCGCCACTTGCGGTCGTAGCGGGCGAACAGCTCCGGGCCGATTGCGGGGCCGCCGTGGACCCCGAGGGTGGCCCCGAGGTCGAACGTGTCGGTGAACTTCCGGAGGAGCGTTGCGGAGATCGTGGCGGTGCTCTCGTCGGCGGCGGCGCCGAGGTCGTCGAGGTTGTGGGTGTCGGTCGCCGCGGTGAGGTCGATGTAGAACTTCAGCCGCCGCTCGATGCCGGGCAGGGGGATGCGGAAGTTGGACGGGATGCTCCAGGTGGTGTCCATGTTGTCGCGGACCTCGGCCCTGATCCCGAGCTTGGCGCGCGCGATCTCCAGGCGGTCCTGGACGCGGGGCTCGCCGAAGGCCATGTCGGCGGCGTCGATTGCGTCGACGAACTTCCGGCCGGCCCAGACGCGCGCCGTGTCGACCTCCTCGAGAAACGTGGGCTCGTCCGCCTGCGCGCTCGACGCGATGACCAGGCACGCCGAGACGGCGGCGGCGCCGTGGAATAATCTCACCGCGCGGAGCCTCGCCCGGCGTCGCAGGGTGTCCGGCATCTGCAGCATATCCAGCGTCCGCGCCTCCGCGAATTTCGTCACAATATACTACGTGGATGCCGCGAACGCCCCCGCGAGCCCTTGACAGGTTTCGAGACCGGGGCGTAAATTCAACCCCCAAGGTCGGCGGCACGCACGTGATTCTCGCAGGAGTGGGTCCGCGAGAGTACGGCTGGAGAGCCGGACGGCCGGTTTTCCCCCTGTCCCGGGGATCGGGGCATCAGGTCCAACCGGCGGGAAAGGCCGGAGAAAGGTAGTGAGAGATGAAGAAACTGCTGCTTTCCGGTATTGCGGTGTTCGCGCTGATGACGGCGGGCTCGGCCCAGGCGGCGGACGTCGACCTCACGGGCGCCACGGGCGTCGCCCGGACGCCGCTGGCCATGTCGGCCGCGCCGATGAAGGTCGCGATCGCCGGCGACTACGTCTTCTCCGATGACCTGTTCGTGCCGGTGCGCTTCACTGTCGGCCTCCCCATGGGGATCGAGGTCGGCGGCGCCTACTGGTTCATGGACACCGACAACGATCCGAAGATCTGGGATCTCAGCGCCAAGTACGTGCTGCCGAAGTTCGTGGAGGGCCTCGGGATCGCGGTCGGGGGGCATTACAACGCCATAAGCACCGACCCTGACTTCGACGCCAACGGCTTCGACGTCTACGGCGTGGCCACGTACCTGGTGCCGCTGGGCGAGGGCATGACGCTGATCCCGTCCGCGGGCGCGAAGTACCAGAACATCGGCGGCGACATCGACGAGAGCGGGTTCAAGTTCTTCGGCAGCCTGCTCTTCAAGATGGACATGTTCGCCGTCGGCGGCGAGATCGTCACCCAGAACGAGGACCTGGACTTCCTCGAGGGTGGCTCGGAGTCCGACGCCAGCTACTGGGTCGGCGGCCGCTTCTACGTCAACCCGATGATCACGGTCCAGGCCGGCTACCTCAACAACGCGAACGTCGGCGGCGACTTCAAGGACGGCGTCTTCCACGCCGGCGTGCAGTTCGCCTTCGGCGGGGCCCAGTAAGCTTCAACGAATCTGGGGCGGCGCGGGGTGCCTCGAGGGCGCTCCGCGCCGTTTCCTTTTTTCGGTGGGGCGGCTGTGCTCGAGGGAAGGACACCGTGATCGGGCGCACCCGGCGGCGCGCGGCCGTGGCGCCGGGCCCCTTCCTCCGGGAGTTCCTGCGCCACGAGGCGGCCGGCGCGGTCGTCCTGCTCGCGGCGACGGCGATCGCCCTGGCGGTGGCCAACAGTCCCCTCGCCGCGGCGTACGGGCGCCTCCTGCACGCCGAGATCGGCCTTCCGTTCGGCCCGCCCGGCCTTGCTCAGCCGCTGAAGCAGTGGGTCGACGACGCGCTGATGACGCTCTTCTTCTTCGTCGTCGGCCTCGAGATCAAGCGCGAGGTCGTCGTCGGCGAACTGTCGTCGCGCCGTCGCGCGCTGCTGCCGGTGCTCGCGGCGCTCGGCGGCATGGCCGCGCCAGCCGCCATCTACCTGGCGTTCAACGGCGGGGGGGGCGCCGCCGCCGGCTGGGGCGTGCCGGTCGCGACGGACATCGCCTTCTCGCTCGGGGTGCTCGCGCTGCTCGGTCCGCGCGTGCCCGCCGGGCTGAAGGTGTTCCTCGCGGCGCTCGCCATCGCGGACGACATCGGCGCGATCCTCGTGATCGCCGTCTTCTACACGTCGGGTCTTCACTGGGACTGGATCGGGTTCGCGCTCGTGCCACTGGCGGCGCTGCTGGCGGCGAACCGGCGGCGCGTGGAGTCGCCGCTCGTCTACCTCGCTGCCGGGGTGACACTCTGGTTCGCGGTGCTCTCTTCGGGCATCCACGCGACGGTCGCCGGCGTGATCGCGGCCTTCACGGTCCCCGCGGCGGCCAGGGAGCCGCACGGCGTGGCGCCGCTCCAGCGCTTCGAGCGGGCCGTCCACCCGATCTCGACCTTCCTGGTGCTGCCCGCGTTCGCGCTCGCCAACGCCGGCATCGCGCTCTCGGGCGTGCGGCTGGGCTCGCCGGTGGCGCTGGGCATCATCCTCGGCCTCGTCGCCGGCAAGCTCTGCGGCGTCCTGCTCGCGGTGTGGCTGGCCGTCCGCGCGGGCGTTGCCGAGGTGCCCGCCGGGGTGGGGTGGCGTCACCTCTCCGGGGCCGCCGCGCTGGCCGGGATCGGCTTCACGATGTCGCTGTTCATCGCCAATCTCGCGTTCGCTCCGGGGCCCGAATCGGCCGAGGCTACGTCGGCCATCTTCGCCGCCTCGATCGTCGCGGGCTGCCTCGGCTACGTGCTGCTGCGCTTCTGGGCCCCGCCGGCCGGGGCCGACGGGGCGTCACAGCGGAAGGGATGAAGCAGTTGGGGGGTACACTGTGTCCGGGGCCGGCGAATAGCCAACGATCTTTGGTCGAATGTCTTGAAGGGGGTGCCATGACACGGTATCTGTTGTCCCTTCCCGTCATGAGTGTGCTCTGCCTTCTGTGTGCATGCGGAATGAACCATGCCATTCGTCACGAGAGAGTAGACAGCGTCCAAAGGCTCATTGATAGAGGCTATGACTTGAACTCGAGGGTGGACGAGACGCGAAGAACCCCGCTGATGGTGGCCGCCAGTGAAGGAAACAAGAAGATCGTTGAATTGCTGGCCGATAACGGCGCGGACATGAACCTGCAGGATCGGCTTGGATACACGGCCCTGCACTGGGCCGCCTACTACAATTGCGGTGCCGTTGCCGAAGCCCTCGCCAAGCGCGGGGCGTCGTTGAACATTGAGGAGCGGAAAGGTTTCACGCCCCTCATTCTCGCGGCCTACTACGGTCATCTGGGCGTCGTCAAAGCTCTCGTCGAAGGCGGGGCCAGGACGGATATCGAAGACAAGCGCGGCCAGACTGCGCTGGACTACGCCAAACAGGGCGGGTTCTCGGAGCTGGAAGAATACCTCGTCAAGGCACAGAACAGCGGAGCCGCCAAGTAAGGCCCCTCAGTCCTCCTCTCCCCCTTTGGCAGAGGGGGCGCCGAGAGCCTAGAACGCCATCCCGATGCTGAGGTGCGTGACGAAGCGCCTCTCGAACTCCGACGGCCGGGGGCTCGGGTTCCAGGCCGCATCCACGCGGATCGGCCCGAGCGGCGTCAGGTACTGGAGGCCGAAGCCGACCCCGGTCCGGAAGTCCCGCAGGTAGTCCGACCACATCGCCGCGACGTAGTCCGAGGTGTTCGTGGCGTCGGGGCCGAGGTGCGCGAGCGACCCGTTCGGCGAGACGTTGCCGGCGTCGACGAAGACGCTCCCCGCCAGGTGGCCGACGATGGGACGCCGCACCTCCACGCTCGCCACGGTGGAGGCCAGCCCGCCGAGCGGGTCGCCCGCGGGGCCCTTCGGCCCGAGTTCCTGCTCCTTGAAGCTGCGGACGCTGCTCTCCCCGCCGGTGAAGAAGCGCTCGTTCACCGGGATGTCCGTGCTGCCGCGCGTCGGCACGATGAAGCCGGTGTCCAGGCGCAGCCCCAGGACGAAGCCGGCTCCCAGCGGCCGGAAGAACTTGCCCCCGGCCGTGCAGCGCAGGAAGTCGAGGGAGCCGCCCATGCGCCGGTCCGCGAGCTGGACGGCCCCCGCCGACTGCCAGCCGCGCGTGGGGTAGAAGATGTCGTCGCGCCGGTCGATCTCGACGTTGGCGCTGACGCTCGCCAGCGTGACCTGCCTGTCGCGCGCGTCGAGCGGGACGTCGGCCGAGAGGTGCGTGAGATGGTCGAAGTCGAACCCGTACTTCACGCCGGCTGCGACCCTGCCGGCGAAGATGCGGTAGAGCCGCGCCGAGACCTCGACCTTCTCCTCGTTGAAGGCCGGCTCCTCGCGGAAGCTCCACGAGAGCGGGAGGCTCAACGAGACGTCGGTGCCGGCAACCTGCGGCGCGAGCAGCTCGGTCGTGACGTAGCGGCTCTTCGTCGAGGCGCCGACCTCCGCGCTCGCCCCGAGCCCGACGCCGAGGACGTTGCGGTCGCGGAAGGCGACGGCGCCCCGCAGCCGCTCGTAGGAGCCCCAGCCGCCCTGCACGGAGAACTCCCGCGCCGGGGCCTCCTCCACGGTGAGGCGCAGGACGCGCCCGGTCCCCGCGCCCTCGAGCGTGTAGGCGACGCGGGTGACGACGCCGGTGCGGTAGAGCTGGCGGATCCCCTCGTGCACGGATTCCTCGTTGTACCAGTCGCCGGGCTTGAGCGGGATGCGCGCGAGGATGAACGACGTCCGGGTCCGCTTGTTCCCGCCGACGGCGATCCCCGTGACCCGCACGCGCGGGCCGCTCGTCGTCGTGACCCGCAGCAGCACCTCGCCCGGCGTCCCGCCCGGCTCGTCCCGGACCGTCGCGGTGGCCTCGGGGTAGCCGCGCGCGCCGAAGACCCCCGTCACCCCGTTGGCGAGGCCGAGCTTGCGCCGCTCGAAGTAGGGCTGGCCCGGGAGGCTGGCCGCCAGCTGCCGCAGCGCGTCGGCATCCCCCTGCGGCGAATCGCCCTCGAAGACGACCGCGCGGATCACGCGCCTCGTCCCCTCGACGATGTCGAAGCGCACGCTCGCCCGCGTGCGGTCCTCGCTGAACGCGACGTGCGGCCCGGTCACCTGGGCGTCGGCGAACCCCTCGTCGCGGTAGAGCTGCGCCACCTCCCTGCGGCCCTCGCGGAGGTCGGCCTCGACGTACGGCGGCGTCCCGGGCGCTGCCACGAGCGGCCGCAGCCGCTCCGCCGGGAAGAACGCGTTGCCCGCGAAGGTGACCTCGGCCAGCCGCACCAGCGGGCCCTCGCGCACCGTGAACACCGCGGTCACGTCATCCCCCGCTCCCGAGAGCGCGGACGTGACCTCGATGAAAGCGTAGCCTGCGTGGCGACCCGCGCTCTCCATCTGGAAGGCGGCGTCGTCGGCGGCGGCAGGCCGGCGCGCCGGGTCCGAGAGGCGCTCCAGCTCGGCGGACGCCGCCTCGCGCAGGCTCCTGGCGTCGAGGGCCGCGTTGCCCTCGATGCGGACGGAGACGCCGGCGCGGGCGGGGGGCGCAGCGCAGAGCACGGCCGCAGCGACCAGCGTCGCCGCCGCGCCCCGGACCAGTCTGCCGATCTTCCGTTCCCGCATCGTCACTTGAACTTGAACAGGATCTCCACCCCGATGTTCTCCTGATCGTACACGTCCTTCTGCCCCGTCAGGTAGAGGGAACTGCCGTGCCCGGCGAGGCCCTTCCTGAGGAGCAGCCGCGCGTCCATCGTCTGGCTGCCGCTGCGCGTCAGCTCGCGGCCGACCTGCATCTCGAGCTGGTCCTGGAGGCGCGCGCCGCCGCCGCCGGCGCCGCCGAGCAGGCTCTCGAGGACGCCCTTGCCGAGGTAGACGGCCATGGGCGTCGCCAGCGTCGCGGCGGATTCGCCCGCCAGGCGCGCGCTGGCCGGCGGCGCGCCGGTGAGCACGAACGTGACCAACTCGTCGCTGGGGAGGGGCGGGAGCGAGGAGAGGATGACCTCGGGCTTGTCGAGCGTCCCGCTGATCTGCGCGGTGATGTCGAAGCCGCGCGTCTGCATCCGGCCGGCGAAGTCCAGCTCCGGGTGGGCCGGGTCGCTCTCGCGGAAGAGCATGGTGCCGCGCTCCACCTCCAGCGTGCCCGACGGCAGGAACAGGCGCGCGTCCTGGAACAGGATGGTGCCCCGGAGCACCGGCAGGAGGCCCGTCCCCGTCAGGCGCAGGTCGGGCGCGGCGGTGCCCTTGAGCACGGTCGTGGCTATTTCGAACGGCTCGCGGGCGGTGAGGCGCACGTCGAAGCGCAGGTCCCGCAGGGGCGGGTCCGGGAAGGAGATGCCGGAGGTGCCGGCGCTCGCGCGCTTCGACGACGTGCCGCTCCCGCTCCCGCCGCCGAAGACGTCCGCGACCGAAAACGTCCGCTGGTAGATGCTGTCCGTGAGGGCGACCTCGCCCGAGAGCGAAGGCGCGCCCGCGGTGCCGCGCAGCCTCAGATCGCTGTCGGCGCGCAGCCGCAGCCCCTCGGCGCGATAC
The DNA here is from genome assembly GCA_036524115.1 of bacterium. Classification (NCBI taxonomy): domain Bacteria; species bacterium. Next base: position 9,653 of record DATDCY010000227.1, read on the forward strand.
AGCAGGGCGTTCTTCCCCTGCAGCCGCAGGTCGAACGCCGGGTCGGACAGGCGGGTGAAGTCGACGGAGCCGCTCAGCGCGAACGGTGAGGCCCCCACGTTGCCGCCAAGCTGCTCCACGGTCAGGGTGCGGCGCGCGAGGCTCAGCCGCGCGGCGAGCGAGTCCAGCGGCGGGAGGCCCCGGTACTGCACGGCCCCGTCCGCGACGCTGACGCTCCCGGAAAAGATCGGGTCGGCGGGGGTGCCTTCGACGGCGATCTCACCGGCGACGCTGCCCCGCACGTGACGGATTCCTTCAGCCGCGGCGCGCAGCCAGCCGACGTCGGGGGAGGAGAATGTCGCGCGAAGCGAGAGCGAGCCCGCCGCCAGGCGCGCTTCGCGGGAAAGCACGGCGCGCGGGGAGGGAGGCGCGGTCCACGTCCCGGAGAGCGAGCACGAGAGCGCGGGGGACTCGAGGCGCACCCGCTCCGCCCGCGCTTCCGACGCCGACCACGCGAGTGTCCCGGCGAGCGTGTACGGGCCCGGCGACACGAAGGGGGGCGCGGCGTCGAGCGCGAGGCCCCGCGCGTCGAGTTCTGCGCGCAGCTGCGGGTCCTTCCAGGTCCCCGCGAGGGCCAGGTCGGCGTCGAGGCTTCCCGCGAGGCGGTATGCCGGGGGAAGGAGGGCGGAGACGTCGTCGAGATGGGGCATGTGCACCCGGGCCCGGAACGCCAGGGGGCCCGGCCCGAGGACGTCGCGGGAGGAGAGATCCAGCGCGAGCGTGCCGTCGCCGTGGAGCGTGAGCCCGCCGCTCCCCCTGGCGTCGAGCGCCCGGACGCGCAGCGTGCCCGGCTCGTACGACGCGTCGATCGTCGCATGCCCCGACCGCGTCCCGGCCTCGCCGTCCGCCTGCGCCGTGAGCGCGGCCGATGCGATGCGCGGGCGGCGCAGCGGGCCCTCCACGCCGACGCTCGCCTTGAGTGTGCCGCGGACGGCGCGCAGGTCCTGGAACGTCCCCCCGGAGACCTCCGCGTCGACGGCGATGGGCGCGCCCGGGACGGGACCGTCCGCGCGGATCCGTGCGTGCAGCCGCCCCGACACCGGGAGCCGGGCCGACACGTACTGCGCGGCCCACGGGGCCACGTCGGCGACGCTGACGTCCGCTTCCAGCGAGAGCGCCGTCTCCTTGTCGAGGTCCCAGGAGCCGCTCCCGCGGAGCCGGTCGGGGCCGCGGGCGATCTCCAGCGACTCGACCGCGACGAGGCGCCCTCGCGCCGACAGCTTCGCGACGACGTCGCCGACCCGATGGGCCCCGACGGCGATGCCGGCGCCGGAGAGCTCCAGCGTGCCGGTCGGCTCGCGGGCGCTCCCGGCGACCTTCGCGTGTCCCTTGAGCCTGCCCTGCAGCGGGGGGACGTCGAAGATCCGGCCGACCGGCGCGAGGTCGGGGACATCGACATCGAGGTCGCCGTCGAGGGTGGTGTCGCGCTTCCAGTCCCCGCCGGGGGCCGGAAGCGTGATGCGCGCGGCGCGGAGGGTGGCAGTGCTCCCGGCGGTGGCGAACGAGCCGCCGGCCAGCGCGATGGTCCTCCCGCTGACGGTGCCCGCCGCCGTGAGCACGTGCCGCGCCGGCAGGCGCGCGAGGCCAGCGGGGGGCGCGCTCGCCAGCGCCGCCAGCGCGGGAATGTCGGTGAAGCGAAGCTCGAACGACCCGGCGAGGCTGTCCACGAGGGCGGCGCGGTCGGAGGAGGCAAGGGCGGCCGTCGAGAGGCGGACCCCCTTTGCGTCGAGCCGGTTGCCGCCCCGGCGCACCTGGAGCGAATCGAGCTCGAGCCGGCCGGCGGCAGCCCGCGCGGTGACCTCGACGTCGCCGATCGCCTTCCCCGCGATGGTGACCTGGCGGCCGGCCAGCGTCGCGGTCCCCTCGGGCCGCGCCACGGTGCCCCGCCCGGAGACGACGCCGCGAATCGAGCCGCCGAGGGCCGGCAGCGGCAGGACGGCGGACACGTCCTCCAGCCGCGGGAGGTCGACGGCGGCGCTGCCCGAGAACGCGGTCTGGTCCCAGCCCTGGTTCTCGCCGGGCAGGCCGAGCGTGAAGGCCTCCAGCGTCGCGGTGCCGGGGCCCGCGGCCAGTTCGCCCCTGGAGAGGCGGACCGTGCCTTTCCCGAGCGTCCCCTCGAGGCGGAGCCGGTGCGCCGGCATCCGGGCGCCGGCGCGCCTGGCGTTCAACCCCCAGATGGCCATGAACCCCGGCACGTCCCCCAGCGAGGCCGCGAAGGAGCCCGATGCGGAGGCGAGAAGGGCGCGCCAGCGGCCGGAGAAGAGGGCAGGGGCGGGGAGGTCCACGAGCGCGAGCCGCAGGTCGTTGGGGCCGATGCGCCCCTCGGCGCTCTTCACGCGGACGAGCCCCGGCTCGGCGGTCGCCTCGATCGACAGGCGGTCGACGGCGCGCCCGGCGATCTGCGCGCCCTCCCACGCGAGGCCGAGCGTCCCGGCCAGCGTCGGCGTCCCCGCGGCGCTCATCGTGGCGGAGCCGCTGCTCGTCAGCCGCCCGCGCAGCGCGCCGAGACCCGGGCTGGAGAGCACCAGGTCGGGTCTCAGATCGACGCCGCGCACGTCCCAGCGCACTTGCTTGCCGCCCGCGCGCTCGAGCACGCCAACCTCGGCGGTTCCCTGCCAGAGGGCGAGCGCGAGCCGCAGGTCGAAATCCCCGGCGCGATCGCCGAGCTCGAGGCTTCCCCGCTGGATCAGCGGGGCGCCGGCCGACGTCCCGGACGCGATGTCGAGGCGGCGCGGCGCGAGCGCCCCGGTGAGCGCGAGCGGGACGGCCCCCTCGCGCAGCCATGGGTGGCGCAGCGAGAAGCGTTCAGCCCGGGCGTCCACCGGTTGGGCCTGTCCCGCCAGGGGGGCGCCGACGTCGCCCTGAAGGCCCTCGGCGACGATCTCGTAGCCGGAGCCGCGCAGGCGCAGGCGTGAACCGCGGACCTCCAGCCGCGGCAACGCCGGGAACGCGGGGGCGCGGCCGGCCACCGCGCCGCTTCCCGGTGCGGGAGCGGGCGGCGTTGCGTTCCCGGCGGAAGCCGGCCGCGGTCGCGTCAGGTCGAGGTCCAGCGCCCCGCCCGACACCGTGACGGCGAGCGAGCGGAAGAACGCCTCCCGCCCGCGGGCGAGCGCCGCCAGCGAGTAGGTCGCGGCGACCCGCTCCGCCTCGAACGAAGCGATCGGCCCCGCGCCGCGCGCCTTCAGGCCGCGCAGCTCGATGCCGCCGAAGATGCTGCCGCCCGCCTGCGCGAGCGTCGCATCGAGGCCGAGCGTGCAGTGGAGCGCGCGGACGATCAGGCGCTCGAGCAGGGGACCGCGGAACGCGGCCGCAAGCAGCAGGAGCGCCGCCAGGGTTCCGGCGGCCACGGTGAAGGCAATGCGCGCGGACTTCATCGGTGGGTGGACGTCCTCCTGCTGCCAATATGTGGCACGGGCCCACGGGAGGCAAGGGCGGGGGCGGGTTTTGCGCTATGTGCGCGGGACACGCCGGGGTATCATGGACCAGGGATCGCGTGCCAGCGGGCCGTCTTCGTCGTGCCCGGTTGCGGGCGAATTGCGGGAAAATGGGAGGGAACATGGGCTCGTTCCGGAAGCTCCTCGGAATCGCATGCGTCGGTATCGTGCTCCTCCCGGTCCTTCCGGCGTGCGTCGTCTACAAGACCGCCTCGGGCTCCTACAGCGTCGCGCCGGGGACGCCCTTCGACCGCTCGTGGTCGGCGGCCCTCGGCGCCTTTGCGGACGAGCAGGTGGTGGTCATCGCGCAGGACCGCGGGGCGGGGACCATACGCGGCACCGCCGGCGACCTCGTCGCGACCGCGAAGATCCAGCAGCTGTCGGACGGGAACGTCCGCGTCGAATTCGACGTCAACGGCAATCAGGCGGCGAGCTCGTACCTGAAGGAGCGCATTCTCGGGAGCTACAGCCGCCGCATGGAGCGCTGAAGTCCTGGCGTCCACCGGGGAGGGCGGGACGGTGACCGGGGGCGGCCCGGGCGACTGCATCCTCGTCGTCAATGCGGGCTCGTCGAGCCTGAAGTTCTCGCTGTTCCGCCCCGGCGAGGACGGGACCTCCCTGGCGCTGGCCGCGCGGGGTCAGGTCGACGATCTGGGCGCGCAGCCCCGCCTCGAGGTCAGGGACGGCGCGGGGGCCCACCTCGAGAGCCGTGAGCTGCCGCCCGAGAGCGCCCGGGACGTGCGGGATGCCGTCGGCATCGCCTGGGGCAGCCTGCGCGAGCGCCACCCGGGCGCGTCGCTCCTCGCGGTTGGGCACCGAGTCGTCCACGGGGGCGCGGAGTTCTCGCGGCCGGCGCTCATCGACGACGCGGTGCTGGCGGCGCTCGAGAAGCTCGTGCCGCTGGCGCCGCTCCACGAACCGCGCGACATCGCCGCGATCGACGCGCTGCGCGCGACGCACCCGCGGGTGCCGCAGGTCGCCTGCTTCGACACGGCGTTTCACCGCGTCCACCCGCGCCTCGCCGACGTCTACGCGCTGCCCTGGGAGTACTACGAGGCCGGGGTGCGGCGGTACGGCTTTCACGGGCTCTCCTACGAGTACATCGCCGGGGCGCTGCCGGCGGTGGCCCCCGAGATCGCGCGCGGACGCGTGATCGTCGCGCACCTCGGCAACGGCGCCAGCCTCTGCGCGCTCCGGGCCGGGGTCAGCGTGGACTCGACCATGGGGTTCTCGACCCTCGACGGCGTGCCGATGGGGACGCGGCCCGGCGGGCTGGACCCGGGCGTGCTGCTCTACCTGCTCGGCGAGCGGCGGATGTCGCACGCCGAGCTGGAGAGGCTGCTCTACAGGGAGTCGGGGCTGCTCGGGCTCTCCGGGGTCAGCCACGACCTGCGTGTGCTCCTCGCGAGCGCCGAGCCGCGGGCGCGGCTTGCGGTCGACTACTACGTCCAGCGCATCGCGCGGGAGATCGGCGGGCTGGCCGCCATGCTCGGGGGCGTCGACGGGATCGTCTTCACGGCGGGCGTCGGCGAGAACTCGAGCGAGATCCGCGGCCGCGTCACGCAGGCCTGCGCCTGGCTCGGCGCGACGCTGGACGCCGAGGCCAACCGCCGCGGCGGCCCCCGCATCACCGCGCCCGGGAGCGCCGTCTCCGCGTGGGTTGTGCCGACCAACGAAGAGCTGATGATCGCGCGGCACACGCTCGCGCTGGTGCGCCAGGCGGCCGGGGCATGACGGCGGTCGTCCGTGACGGGGACCAGGCCCGGCTCCTCGCGGCGGCGGGACGCCACCTGTGCGGGAGGATCGGGCACGTGCTGTCGGCCAGGGGGCGGGCGGTCGTCGCGGTGCCGGGCGGGAGGAGCGCCGCCGCGATCTTCCGGGCGATGCTCGGCGAGGACGTCGACTGGCGGCGCGTTCACCTCTTCGTCGTCGACGAGCGGCTCGTGCCGGTCGATCACCCGGACAGCAACTTCAGGCTGCTGCGCGAGAGCCTCCTGGCGCCGCTGCTCGCTGCCGGGCGCATCGATCCCGCCACCGTGCATCCCTTCGTCCTCGACCCGGTGGCGCCGGACCGCGGGGCGGCGCGCTATGAGCGGGAACTCGCCGCGCTGGGCCTGCGTTTCGACGTCGTCCTGCTGAGCGCCGGGGAAGACGGCCACGTGGGTGCGCTCTACCCGCGCCACCACTCGATCGACGATCGCCACCACGGGTTCATCGTGATGGACGACTCGCCGAAGCCGCCGCCGGGGCGCATGAGTGCGTCGCGTTCGCTGATGCAGTCTGCGGCAGCGGCCGTCCTCGTGTTTGCGGGCGAGGCGAAGCGCGAGGCCTTCGCGATGTTCAACGACGAGCGCTCGTCGGTCGTGGATTGTCCCGCGAGGCTTGTGCTGGCGATCGGCGACACCACGGTGTTCACCGACCTCGCCTGAGGCCGGGAGGCGTCGCCGTGGGGGCATGCGACGGCCGGGGGCGCCGCGCATGAGCGCCACCGGGTTCGTCCGCCGGTTCTGGGGTCCCAATGCGACGCGGCTGATCCTCGGGGATTGCGCGATCCTCTGTCTGCTTGGCGCGCTGGTCGTGGCCGCCTCGCTGCGGGCCGGGCGGGGCCACGCTCCCGCGCACGCCGAGGTGAGTGTCTCCGGGCGGCAGGCGGTCTCCCTCGACCTCGGGCGCGACGCCGTCCACGACGTTCGGGGCGTTCTCGGCGTCACGCGGATCGAGGTGCGCGCCCGCAGGGTCCGGGTCCTCTCCTCGCCCTGCCCGCGGCAGGTCTGCCGGCATGGCGGCTGGATCGCGCGGCCGGGCGAGGTGCTCGTCTGCGTCCCGAACGGCGTCGTCATCCGGCTGGTGGGCGAGGGCGGGGACGGCGGGCCTGACGCGGTCACCCGCTGAGTGGGAGGGCGGGCGCTGCCGCTCCTCAGCCGTCGGTCATCAGGCGCAGGAAGTGCCAGCGCCAGGGGTCGAGCGAGACGAAGAGGCCGGCGGCCTGCAGTTCATCGCCGTCGCGCTCGAAGAGGTCTTCCGACAGGGCGTCATCCAGGTGCCACGGCCGTCCCCCGAGGTCGCCCCACGGCAGCCGCACCATGGCCTGCGACGTGACGCCGGAGAAATTGACGACGATCAGGCGGCGCTGCCCGCCCGCCTCCCATGACCACGCGAGGATGTTCAGGTGGCTGGAGTTGTCGGGCCACCCGGTGCGCTCGCAGAGGCGCCACAGGCCGTCGCGGAAGACCCCGTCGCGCGCGGCCGGCAGCAGCCGCTCGTAGAACGCCGCCAGGTCGCGGTCGGGCAGCTCCGGGGGACGGCGGCCGAGCGAGACGGGCACGCGGACCTTCCGTCCCTCGAGCTGCCCTTCGTGCAGGAGCTTGGCCCCCGGCAGGGTCAGCAGCGTCACCGCCGCCGCACGGGTCTTGTCCGGCGGGAAGGTCGCGGCCGCCCGCGGCTCGTCGTGGTTCTCGATGAACCGCGCCAGCCGCCGCTGGAAGGAGGGGTCGGCGAGCAGATGGCGGCGGACGTCCTCGGCGTCGCCGTGCGCCAGCCGGTCGTAGAGCGTCTTGTCGTAGCAGTCGTCGAAGCCCTGCCCCAGCAGCGCCCCCTCGAGGTCCCAGTACGCTTCGGCCAGGAACCGGAAGGCCGGGTGGCGCTGGCGCACCGCGGCGATCAGCGGCGGCCAGAAGTCGTCCGCGGGGCGTGCCCCGGCGCGCGGCCCCCACGTGCGCTCGAAGATGTCGTTCATCATCAGCATGGCCATGTCGCAGCGGACGCCGTCACACTGGGCGGCGATCTCCTGCACCGTCGCGGCGGCCGCGCCGCGCAGTCCGGGGTCGAAGGCATTGAGCTGGAGCACGTCCTGCCAGGCCGGGAAATTGGGGTCGCGGCCGTGTGCCAGGACCCGGCCGCCGCCCGCGGCGAAGAAGGAGGCGGGCTCCCGCCGCAGGTCCTCCCCGGTGCCGTGGACGAAGTACTCGGGGTGCGCGGCCGCCCAGGGGTGGTCGACGGCGACGTGGTTGGGCACGTAGTCGAGCAGCAGGCGCACGCCGCGCGCGGCGAGCTGCCGGCGGGCCTCCGCGAGGCCGGCGGGGCCGCCGAGCGCGTCGTCCACCACGTACCGTCGCACGCAGTAGGCGGAGCCGACGACATCATCCGCCGTGAAGTCGCCGAGGGCGCGCTGGAAGTCCGCGAGCAGTGCCGCGTCCCGCAGCGCGGCCGCGGCCCCGGCCGGAGAGCGCTCCCAGGCGCCCATGAACCAGACCGCGTCGAAGCCGAGGTCCGCGATCCGGTCCCACTCCTCCGGCGGCACCGTGGAGAAGTTCACGGGCGTACCGAGCCAGTGACCGAGGTCGTGCAACCAGACCCGGGCGTTGATCTCGTAGATCGCGGGGTGCTCCGGCCAGGCCCTCATGCTCCCTCCCGTCGCCACCTTACACCGGCGGGGCACGGCGCGGAAGAGACGGCGGCGGGCGCAGCGGAGCGTCTCCGGCGGTCTTGACTTCGGGACGGCACCGGCCGAACATGCCCCGGGCTCGGGGAGCAATCCCGCGTGAACGACGCGGAATGTGCCGGAATTCCGATGCCGAAGGAGGTCTCGATGGCGGCGGTGGGGGCATGAGCACGAGCGCGGAAGTGATCGCCGGGGTCGGTCTCGCGGACCGCCCGCGCAAGAGCCGGTGGCCGGCGCGCCTGGACTTCGCGCAGAGCGGGACGGGGCTGGCGCTCGGCCTGTTCATGTGGGGGCACCTGTTCTTCGTCTCCACGATCCTGCTGGGCAAGGACGCGATGTGGTCGGTCACGAAGTTCTTCGAGGGGTACTTCTTCTTCGGCCAGGCCCACCCCGGGGCCGTCTCGGTCATCGCGGCCGCCGTCGTCGTGCTCTTCGTGGCGCACGCCTTCCTCGCGATGCGCAAGTTCCCGGCGAACGTCGGGCAGCTGCGCACCTTCGCCGCGCATCGCGCGCTCCTGAAGCACGGGGACACGACGCTGTGGTGGGTCCAGTTCCTCACCGGGTTCGCGCTCTTCTTCCTGGCGCCGCCGCACCTCTACCAGATGCTGGTGGAGCCCGGGGGGATCGGCCCGCACTTCTCCGCCTTCCGGATGCACGCGGGCGGGTGGGGGCCGCTGTACCTGGCGCTGCTCGTCGCCGTGGGCCTGCACGGGGGCATCGGCCTCTACCGGCTGGTCGTCAAGTGGGGCTGGATCGAGGGCGCCGACGCCGGCCGCACGCGCCGCGTGCTCGTCCGCGTCGCGTGGGCGCTCATCGCCGTCTACTTCGCGCTCGGTCTTGTCGCCGACACCACCTACCTGCGGATCGGCAGGGAGCTGGGGGGGCGGCCCGCCGAGGAGTACGCGCCCGCCTGGGCGAAGCAGGCCGCGCACGGGGAGGGCCGGCCATGAGGATCGTCTACACCGACGTGCTCGTGATCGGCGGCGGCCTCGCCGGGCTGCGCCTCGCGATCGGCGCGCGCCGCCGCGGGCACGAGGCGCTGATCCTCTCGCTGGTGCCGCCCAAGCGCTCGCACTCCAAGGCCGCGCAGGGCGGGATGCAGGCGAGCCTCGGCAACGTGTTCAAGGGGCAGGGCGACAACGAGGACGTGCACTTCGAGGACACCGTCCGCGGCAGCGACTGGGGCGCCGACCAGGACGTGGTGCGCATGTACGTCAACACCTCGCCCAAGGCGGTGCGCGAGATGGCGGCGTGGGGCGTGCCGTGGAGCCGGGTGCGCCGCGGCGACCGCCAGGTGATCATCAACAACCAGAAGGTGACCATCACCGAGCCGGACGCCGCGCACGGGCTGGTCGGCCAGCGCGACTTCGGCGGCACGAAGAAGTGGCGCACGTGCTTCGTCTCGGACGGCACCGGCCACTCCCTGCTGAACACCACCACCGACCGGGCGATCGCGACCGGGATCCCGGTTCTCGAGCGCGCCGAGGCGCTGGCGCTGATCCACGACGGGCGGCGCTGCTACGGCGCGGTGGTGCGGGACCTGGTCACCGGGGCGCTGACCGCGTACGTCGCCAAGGCCACGGCGATCGCCACCGGCGGCGCGGGGCGCGTCTACGGGGTGACGACCAACGCCGTGATCTGCGAGGGGATCGGCCACGCGATCGCGCTGGAGACCGGCGTGGCCGCGCTCGGCAACATGGAGGCGGTGCAGTTCCACCCGACGGGGATCTTCCCGGCGGGGATCCTCGTCACCGAGGGGTGCCGCGGGGACGGCGGGCTGCTCAAGGACGTCGACGGGCACCGCTTCATGCCCGACTACGAGCCGGAGAAGAAGGAGCTGGCCTCCCGCGACGTGGTCTCCCGGCGGATGGAGGAGCACATCCTCAAGGGCAAGGGGGTCAAGAGCCGCTTCGGCGAGCACCTCTGGCTGGACATCACGGCGCTCGGCGAGCACCACATCCGGCACAACCTGCGCGAGGTCTGGGAGATCTGCCACTACTTCCTCGGCGTGGACCCGGTGAAGGAGTGGATCCCCGTGCGCCCGGCGCAGCACTACACCATGGGCGGGGTGCGCACGCTGCCGAGCGGCGAGAGCCCGCACCTCACGGGGCTGTTCTCGGCGGGCGAGGCGGCCTGCTGGGACCTGCACGGCTTCAACCGGCTCGGCGGCAACTCGCTGGGCGAGACGCTCGTGGCCGGCATGATCGTCGGCGAGTCGATCGCCGACTTCTGCGACCGGCCGGAGAACGACGTGGACGTGCCGGCCGCGCTGGTGCGCGAGTCCCTCGCCCGCGAGCAGGCCAAGCTCGACGAGCTGCTCTCCGGGCGCGGCAGCGAGGACGCGATGGTCCTGCGCGGGGCGATGCAGGAGCTGATGACCGCGAAGGTCGGCATCTTCCGGCGCGGCAGGGACCTGGAGCAGGCCGTCGACGAGCTGCAGAAGCTGCTGGTGCGCAGCCGCTCGATCGGCGTGCGCAGCCGGGCCGCGGGCGCGAACCCGGAGCTGGTGGCGGCGTACCGCACGCGGATGATGCTCAAGCTCGCCCTCGCCACCGCCTACGGCGCGCTCGTGCGCACCGAGAGCCGCGGCGCCCACTTCCGCGAGGACTACCCGCGGCGCGACGACGCGCAGTGGCTCAAGCGCACGCTGGCCACGTGGAAGGGCGAGCAGGACACCCTGCCGACCCTGGCGCACGAGCCGCTGGACGTGAAGCGGATGGAGCTGCCGCCCGGCTGGCGCGGGTACGGCGCGAAGGACTACATCGACCACCCGGACACCCCCGCGCGGCAGGCGGAGGTGGACGCGATCCGCGCGAAGCTGGCGTCGTCCGGCCGCTGGGCCGTGCAGGAGGCGCTGCTGCCCTACGAGCGGCTGCTGCCGCCGGCGCTGCGCGGGCGCAACGAGCGCATCGAGGAGCGATTCTGACCATGGCCGACACGACCGCACGCCGCAGGCTGGCCTTCCACATCCTGCGCTACAACCCGTACGACCCCGCCGCTGCGCCGCGGCTCCAGCGCTACGAGCTGGAGGAGGCCGACGGCATGACGCTGTTCATCGCGCTCAACGAGATCCGCGACCGGCAGGACCCCACGCTGCAGTTCGACTTCGTCTGCCGCGCCGGCATCTGCGGCAGCTGCGCCATGGTGATCAACGGCCGGCCGGGGCTCGCCTGCCGCACGCTGACGCGCAATCTCGGGCCGGAGATCACGCTCGCGCCCCTGCCGTTCTTCGAGCTGATCGGGGACCTCTCGGTGAACACCGGCAAGTGGATGCGCCGGATGAGCGAGCGGCTCGAGACCTGGGTGCACCTGCGCGAGGACGGGCTGGACGTGCGCCGCATCGAGGCGCCGATGGACCCGGATCTGGCCGAGCAGATCTACCTGCTCGACCGCTGCATCGAGTGCGGCTGCTGCGTGGCGGCCTGCGGGACGGCGCGGATGCGCGAGGACTTCGTCGGCGCGGTGGGTCTCAACAAGATCGCCCGCTTCCGGCTCGACCCGCGCGACACCCGCACGGACGAGGACTACTACTACCTCGTCGGCGACGACGACGGGGTGTTCGGCTGCATGTCGCTGCTGGCCTGCCACGACGTCTGCCCGAAGGATCTGCCGCTGCAGACGCAGATCGCGTTCGTCCGGAGGAAGATGGTCAAGGCCGGCCTGTAGCGCCGGGGTTCGCGGCGCGGAGCGATCGCCGATGAAGCTGCCTGGGCACAAGACCAAGATCGTCTGCACGATCGGGCCGGCGTCGGAGTCGCCGGTCGTGCTGCGCCGGCTGCTGCGGGCGGGGATGGACGTCGCGCGCCTGAACTTCTCCCACGGGGACTTCGCGGCCCACGCGCGCACCATCCGGAACCTGCGGGCCGCCGGCCGCGCGACGGGCCGGCGCGTCGCGATCATGGCCGACCTGCCGGGCCCGAAGATGCGCATCGGCAGGATCGACCCCGAGCCGGTGGAGCTGAAGGCGGGCGCCCCGTTCACCCTGACCACGGAGGATGTCGCCGGCGACGCGCGGCGGGTCTCGGTCTCCTTCGGGCAGCTGCCGCGCGCCGTGAGGCCCGGCGACACGCTCTTCCTCAACGACGGGTACATCCAGCTCACCGTGGCGCGGGTGCGCGGCGCCGAGGTGCGCTGCACGGTGCGCGTCGGCGGCGAGCTGCGCTCGCGCAAGGGCCTGAACCTGCCCGGCATCGATCTGGGCATCAGCGCCTTCACGCCTCACGACCGCGAATGCCTGCGCTTCGCGCTGGAGCACGGCGTCGACGCCGTGAGCCAGTCCTTCGTCGAGCGGGCGGCGGACGTCGAGGCCGTGCGCCGGGCCGCGCTGGCGCTCGGCCGGCGTCCCTTCATCGTCGCCAAGATCGAGCGGTCGGCGGCCCTCGAGCACGTCGAGGAGATCCTCGACGCCGCCGACGGCATCATGATCGCGCGGGGGGACCTGGGCGTCGAGGTGCCGATCGAGCGCATCGCCGCCGTGCAGAAGCGGCTGATGCGGCTGGCCAACCAGCGGGCCAAGCCCGTGATCACCGCGACGCAGATGCTCGAGTCCATGACGGACAACCGCCGACCGACGCGGGCGGAGGCCACCGACGTCGCCAATGCGATCCTCGACGGGACCGACTGCGTGATGCTCTCGGGGGAGTCGGCCATGGGGAAGTACCCCGTGGAGGCCGTGGTGATGCTCGGGCGGATCGCCGCTGTCGCCGAGGGGATCCGGCGGGCGACGACCGTGGGCCAGCTGTACGAGGGCGTCGACGTCAGCGCCAGGCTGCGCCCCGCCCACCTCATCGCCATCGGCGTGGAGGCCTGCCTCGAGCGCGTCGCGCCGGCGGCGGTCTTCGTGCCGACGCACGGCGGCAGCACGGCGCGAAGCGTCGCGCGGTTCCGGTACCCGGTGTGGACGGTGGCGCTGGCCGGCCGCCGGGAGACCTGCCAGCACCTGCAGTTCTCCTCGGGCGTCTACCCGGTGCACGAGCCCCGGGACCCCGGGGACTGGACGCCTTTCGTGCGGCGGTGGGTGCGCGCGCACGGCCTCACGGGCGAGGTGGCCTTGCTGACGGAAGGGCCGTCAGCGAAGAACCCGGAGACGAATCACCGCCTCGAGGTGGTGGAGCTGCGGGCGGTCGGAGGCCGCGGCGGGAGTCCAGGCCGCCGTCACCCCGCTCTTCGCCCTGGCGCGTGAGCGCCGGCCGGGCGGGGGATGGCCCCGCGGGCGCCTCAGAGACCGGCGGCGGCGCGCAGGGCGGCGAAGTCGATCCCCTCGACGAGGCGCACCAGCGGATCGGCCGCCGTGAGGCCGCCGCCCCGGGCGGTGACGACGGTGTCGGGGGCGACGAGCATGCGGACCTCCCCCTCGCCCGTGTCCGGCACGAAGCGCACGCGCGCCGGCTGGCCGGCGATCTCGCGCAGCCGCGCCGTCGGGTCGGCCGCGGGAATGAGCGCGCTGAGCCCGAGCGCGGTCGCCGGGGCCAGCGGGGAGTGCAGGTCGAGGATCAGGTCGATCCGTGCCCCGCCCGCCTCCGGGGTGTAGGAGCGGACGGCCTCGAGGCGACCGCTCCAGACGTCGGCGTCGCCGAGCAGGCTCAGCGGCGCACCCGCGGTCCAGCCCGGCGGCGCCGGCGGGAAGGCCGGGGCGATCGCCCCGACGCGCAGGTCCTGGACCTGCCGCGCGATCAGCCGCAGGCTCTCGAGGGCGAGGGGGTAGCGCTTCTCGCGCACGAGCGCGCGGATCTCGTCGAGCTGCAGCCCGAGGTCCTGCGCGGGGACCGGCGCGGCCGCGAGGACGCCCAGGAGCGCGAAGGCCGCCGGGGCGAGGCGCCGCACGCTCACCCCCGCGCGATGGCGGCCTCGGCGAGGCCGAGGACGAACGCGGCGTAGTCGAGGCCGCCGGCGCGCAGCGAGCGCGCGTAGCCGGAGCTGGGGGAGATGTCCGGGTTGGGGTTGGCCTCGAGCGCCATGAGCCCGCGTGTCGGCGAGAGCCGCCAGTCGATGCGGGCGTAATCGCGCAGGCCGAGCGCGCGGAACGCGAGCAGCGACCAGTGCTCGAGGCGGCTGCGCACCTCCGGCGTGAGGTGGGCCGGGCAGACGCCGACCGTGCCGCTGTAGCGCGCGTCGTCCTGCTCCCACTTGGCCTCGTAGCCGCAGATGCGCGGCGCGCCGGCGGGCAGCCCGGTGAAGTCGATCTCGGAGACCGGGAGCATGCGCGCCGGCACGTTGCCGAACACCGGTGCGTTGAGCTCCCGGCCCTCGATGAACTCCTCGACGAGGACCGGGCCGTAGCGCCCGTGCACGGCGGCGATCGCGCGGCGCGCGGCCGCCTCGTCCGCGGCGACGGAGGCGTCCGTGATGCCGAGGCTCCCGTCCTCCGTGGCGGGCTTGACGATCACGGGAAAGCGCAGCGCCTCCAGCGGCGCATCCGGGCTGTCCGCGAGGACGAACGGCGCCGTCGGGATGCCGTGTCCGCGCAGGATCAGCTTCGTCTTCACCTTGTCCCGGCACAGCCCGAGGGCGAGCGGCGGCGATCCGGTGTACGAGATGCCGAGCAGCTCCAGCGCCGCTGCGAAGTACATCTCGTGCTCGCTGCCCCCCGGCAGGTCGTCGCAGAGGTTGACGACGGCGCGGGGCGGGCGCGCGGCGAGCGCGGCCAGCGCGGCGGGGATGTCGTCGCCGACCGGCAGGGTGAAGGGCTCGTACCCGGCCGCGGCGAGCGCCGCCTCGATCAGCGGGATCTCGTCGTGGATCAGGTGCGGCGCGGCGTCGGGGTGCGGCCGCCGCGGGTCGGCAGGGGCGTAGTGGGCGATGGCGACGCGCCCGCGGCTCATCGCGGCGCGCCGGCGCGCTCGAGCGCGTGCCGGACGATCGCCTGCACGAGCTGCGGGTAGCGCCAGCCCATGCGCCCGGCGAGGATCGGCAGATCGCCGTAGGTGGGCGAGAGGCCCGGGAGGGGGTTGACCTCGATGAAGTGCGGGACGCCGGCCTTGAGGCGGATGTCGACGCGCGAGACGTCGCGGCAGCCGAGCGCGTGGTAGCACGCGACCGCGAGCGCCTCGATGGAGGCGAGCAGCGCCGCGGGCACCGGCGGCGGCACGAGGTACTCGACCTGGTTCTCCCAGTCGCGCTTGACCTCGAGGGAGTAGAGGAACTGCTCGGGCGGGAGCGTGCGGTGGCGGATCTGCATCGCGCCGATGGCGCGCGGCTCCGCGTTGCCGATGACGCCGACCGTGAACTCCTCGCCTTCGCAGAACTCCTCGACCAGTGCCGGGCCGCCGTAGCTGCCGAGGACGAACGCGGCCTGCTCGCGCAGGGCCGCAGGGGAGGTGACCCGCGAGGCGAGGCGCACCCCCTTGCTCGAGCCCTCCCACGCCGGCTTGACGATCAGCGGGAAGGCGAGGCCGCCGGGCGCGTTGCCGCCGGGGAGGTCGGCGAGGCGCTCGATCAGGAGGTGGCGCGGCGTGGCCAGGCCGCGCGAGGCGACGACGCGCTTGGCGAGGTCCTTGTCGAGGGTCAGGGCGAGGCAGAGCGGATCGGAGCCGGTGTAGGGGACGCCGAGCATCTCGCAGACCGCGGGAACCTGCGCCTCGCGGCTGCGGCCGGCGAGCCCCTCGGCGATGTTGAAGACCAGCTCCGGCGGGTCGGCGAGCATGCGCGCCAGGAAGTCGCGCCCGAAGCCGAGCCGCTCGACGCGGTGGCCGTCGCCCTCGAGAACGGCCGCGATCGCGTCGATGGTCGCCGGGGCGTCGAACTCCTCGGCGTGGTCGATCGGCGCCCCGGGCAGGTCGGGGACGTCGTCCCGGAGGTTGTAGGCAATGCCGATCCGCATCCGGTGGGGCGCGGCGCCTTACGCCGGCACGGGGTCGAGCGTCTCGACCGACCGGCGCCGCGGCGAGCGGGCGGCGCGCGCCGGGTGCGGATAGGTGTACGTCTTGCCCTCGAAGTTGTGGAGCACCAGGCCGTCCTCGTTCTCGCCGATGACGTAGTTCGGGGAGACGGGCACCTTGCCGCCGCCGCCGGGCAGGTCGATGACGTAGGTCGGCAGGGCGAGGCCCGAGGTGTGGCCGCGCAGCGCGCTCATGATCTTGAGGCCCGCGTCCACCGTCGTCCGGAAGTGCTCGGCGCCGATGACCGGGTCGCACTGGAAGAGGTAGTAGGGGCGGATCTTGGCGCGCAACAGCGCGTGGTTGAGGGCGAGCATGGTGCGCGGACTGTCGTTGACGCCGCGCAGCAGCACGCTCTGGTTGTTCACGGGCACCCCGGCGCGCAGGAGGCGGTCGACGGCCGCCGCGGACTCGGGCGTCACCTCGCGCGGGTGGTTGAACTGCGTGTTCAGCCAGATCGGGCCGTGCTTCTCGAGGACGGCGACCAGCTCCGGCGTGACCTTCATCGGCAGGACGACCGGGACGCGGGTGCCGATGCGGATGATCTCCAGGTGCGGGATCGAGCGCAGCTCGGCGAGGATGAAGTCGAGCTGCTCGAGCGGCAGCGACAGCGGGTCGCCGCCCGAGACGATGGCGTCGCGGATCTCGGGGTGCTGGCGGATGTAGCCCGCCATCGCGCGGATGGCGTCGCGGGTGACCGGCGTCTCGCCGTTCTTCCAGATGCGCTTGCGCGTGCAGTGGCGGCAGTACATGTAGCAGAAGTCGGTGGTCACCAGGAGCGCGCGGTCCGGGTAGCGGTGCGTCAGCCCCGGGACCGGCGCGTGCTCGACCTCGTGGAGCGGGTCCTCGGTCTCGTTGCCGTAGTAGCACCCCTCCTCGCGCGCCGGCACGGCCTGGCGGCGGATCGGGTCGTGCGGGTCGTCGGGGTCGATGAGCGCGGCGTAGTGCGGCGTGATCGCGAAGTGGTACTCCTGAGCGATCGGTGCGAGCTTCTTCTTCTCGGCCTCGCGGAGCGGGACGATCCCCTCCAGGTCCTCGAGCGTGCGGATCAGGTTCCTGGCCTGCCAGCGCCAGTCGTGCCACTGCTCGGGCCCGACCTCGCGCCAGCGCGCGATGCGCTGCCAATGGTGGCGGTGCGGCGGCTCGTCGATCCTGGATGCGTCGGCGTTGTCCATCAGGGTCCCCCCCGTCTCCTTCATGCCGGCTGGTGTTCGCGCTCGCCGTCGACGCCGGCCGGGACGGCAGCTTCGGTGGTGCCGGTGCGCGCGGTGCCGCGCAGTGCGGCGCGGGCGGCCGCGAGGAGCGTCGCGCGGCGCAGCGGCTTGTCGAGGAAGTCGAAGGCCCCCTCGCGCTTCATGCGGGTGCGGTTGACCTGCTCGCCCTGCGCCGAGGTCACGACGATGCGGGCGTCGCGGTTGAGGGCGCGGGCCATGCGCACGATCTCGAAGCCGGACTTCTTCGGCAGATCGAGGTCGCAGAAGACCAGATCGTAGCTGCTGCGGGTGAGCATCCCGATCGTCTCGGAGCCGCTGCCTGCCGCGTCGACCGTGTAGCCGGCCTCGCGGAAGATCTCGGCCACGGCGTCCCGCGTGTTCTTCTCGCGGTCGGAGACGAGGATCCGGTAGCGGCTGTTGCGCGTCGTCATCTTGCCTCTCTGCACAAGCAAGGCATGTGCCAACGAGCGTGTTAAGTTGAGGTCGCTGAAAACCCCTATATTCCTAGTGTCGGCGCGTGCGACAGACCACTAGGACTTGTGTGCTAAGCTCGGAGAAATGCAGAATCTTCGCAATTTGCGAAATTTGTGAAAATTAGGCACAATAAGTTTCGCAAAATGCGAAACAGACAGGATCAGTTCGTCTTTTCTTTCGCTTTTTGCGAGAACTCTTCCGCGGAGAGCTTCCGGTAGAGCGTCGCGACGTGGATGCCGAGGAGCGCGGCAGCCTGCTCCTTGTTCCCACCCGTGAGCGCCATCGTCTCGCGGATCGCCGTCTGCTCGATCTGCTCGAGCGTCGTCCCGAGCGGCAGGACCATCACGTCGCGCCGAGGCTCGCCCTGGAGCATCTTCGCCGGGAGGTCCTCCTTCCGCAGCAGCGGCTCGCGCGCCATCACGACGAGCTGCTCGATGATGTTTTCGAGCTCGCGCACGTTCCCCGGCCACGGGTACGCGGTCATCGCCTCGAGGCAGTCCTGCGTGATCCCTTCGATCTTCTTCTTGTTCTCGTCGGCGTAGGTGCGGATGAAGTGGCCGATGAGCAGGGGGATGTCCTCCGTGCGCTCGCGCAGCGGCGGCAGGTTGATCGCGATGACGTTCAGGCGGTAGTAGAGGTCCTCGCGGAAACGGCGCTCGGCGATCGCCGCGGCGAGGTCCTGGTTGGTCGCCGCGACCACGCGCACGTCCACGCGCAGCGTCTCGGTGCCGCCGACGCGCTCGAACTCCCCCTCCTGCAGGCAGCGCAGCAGCTTCGCCTGCAGCGCGAGGCTCATGTCGGCGACCTCGTCGAGGAAGAGCGTCCCCTCGTGCGCCAGCTCGAAGCGGCCCTTGCGCTGGGCGACCGCGCCGGTGAAGGCGCCCTTCTCGTGGCCGAAGAGCTCGGCCTCGAGCAGCGTCTCGGGGATGGCCGCGCAGTTGACCTTGATCAGCGGCTTCTCCGCGCGGGGGCTGCACTCGTGCAGCAGGTTCGCCACCAGTTCCTTGCCGGTGCCGCTCTCGCCCGTGATGAGGACGGTGCTGCGCGTCGGCGCGACCTGGCGGACGATCTCGAGGACCTTGGCGAAGGCCGGGCTGCGCCCGATGACGTCCGCGGGCTGGCTCAGCGAGCGCAGGCGCTTCTTCAGCGTGAGGTTCTCGAGCCGCAGCGCCTGGACTTCGAGCGTGCGCGCGACGAGCTTGACCAGTTCCTTGAGGCGCACCGGCTTGCCGAGGTAGTCGGCGGCGCCCTCCTTGAGGGCCTCGACGGCGCTCTCGACCGTGCCCTGGCCGGTGATGATCACCACCGGCAGGAAGGGGTCGAGCTTCTTGAGGGTCTTGAGGAAGACGAGCCCGTCCATGCCGGGCATCATCAGGTCGGTGAGGACGAGGTCGGGCTTCTTCGCGCGCGCCAGCTCGAGGCCCTCGGTCCCGGAGCCCGCAAGGATGACGGCGTAGCCCTCGTCCTCGAGGCCCTCGCGCATCGCCTCGGCGGTGTTGCGGTCGTCGTCGGCGACCAGGATCGTCTTCTTCACGCCGCCGGCTCCGGTGCCAAGGAGCGTGCGGGCGTGACCGGGGCGGGGCCGGGCGCTCGCGACGCTGCGCGCTCGACCGCAGCCTGTCCGGCCCTGCGCTCGAAACGCACAACTCGCCCTGCGGGCTCAAACAGTGCGTTTCGCCCTGCGGGACGCTCCGGTCCGGCCGCTGCGGTTCCCTCGCGCTCCGCCACGGGCCCGCCCGGCACTGCCCCGACGCCGCTGACCTCAATTTCCGTTCGGCTCGGTCATCGGCGAGGCGGCTGGGGCGGTCCCTGAGGGAAGATGCGCGGAGCCGCCGTTAAGCCCGACGCGGTGACCGAGGCGGTCCCGCAGGGACGCAGGCTCGTTG
>DATDCY010000228.1 GCA_036524115.1 bacterium
CAAGCGCGGCGCCGAGAAGCGCGCGCGCGAGCCGGGGGTCGGCGCCGGCGAGGAAGAACACGCCGGCGGGGACGGTCGCGAGGGTGCCCGCAAGCAGCGGCCCGATCCGCCGCCAGGGCAGCGCGCGCCGCGCCGGCAGCAGGAGCGCGACGTTGACCGCCAGCGAGAGCAGCGCGACGAGCCCCGCGGCGGCGCGCACGCCGAGGACGAGGGACAGCAGCGGCATCGCGACCAGCGCGGAGCCGAAGCCGGTCACCCCCTGCGCGAACGCGGCGAGGAATGCGGCGCCGCCCACGGCGGCGAGCAGCGGCAGCGTCAGCTCGGGCATGCGGGCATCCTACCCGAACGCCGCCGCGGACGGTGCCCCTGACGCAGGCGACGAAGCGCGGCAACGTCGCTCCCCGGGCTCGCGGGTCCAGCCGCGCCCGCGCGCCGGCTCAGCCGAACCGGCCGGTGATGTAGTCCTCGGTCTGCTTGAGCTTCGGGTTCGTGAAGATCTGCCGGGTCCGCCCGAACTCCACGATCCGCCCCTGGTAGAAGAACGCGGTGTAGTCGGAGATGCGCGCCGCCTGCTGCATGTTGTGGGTGACCACGACGAGGGTGAAGTTCTCCTTGAGCGAGTCGAGGAGTTCCTCGATGCGGGCGGTGGCGATCGGGTCGATCGCGGAGGTCGGCTCGTCCAGCAGCAGCACCTCCGGCTCGACCGCGATCGCCCGGGCGACGCACAGGCGCTGCTGCTGGCCGCCGGAGAGGGACATGCCGGGGTGGTCGAGCTTGTCCTTGACCTCGTCCCAGAGCGCGGCCTGCTGCAAGGCGCGCTCCACGCGTCCCGTCAGCTCGCTCGGCCGCAGGCGGTAGTAGAGCCTCAGGCCGTAGGCGACGTTCTCTGCGATCGAGAGCGGGAACGGCGTCGGCCGCTGGAAGATCATGCCGACGCGCCGCCGCAGGTCGAGCAGGTCCACGCCCGGCGCGAGCAGGTTCTCGCCGTCGAGCACAACCTCGCCAGCGGCGCGCTGGTTGCGGTAGAGGCCGTAGATGCGGTTGTAGACCCGCAGGTGCGTGGACTTGCCGCAGCCGGAGGGGCCGATGATCGCGGTCACCCGATTCGCGTGGATGTCCAGCGAGTTCGCGAAGAGCGCCTGCCGCTCGCCGTAGAAGAAGTCGAGGTCCCGGACGGCGATCTTCACGTCGGGCGCGGGCGCCGCCGCATCCCCGGTCCCGCTCCGCGCGGGTGCGACGCCGGGCTCCGCCAGCAACGAGGTCATCATCGGGCCTCCTTCGTGCGCACCAGCGCCCGCACCGCGAGGGACAGCGCGAGCACCGCCGCCGTGATCACCATCGCACCTCCCCAGGCCTGGGCCTGCCAGTCGCCGAACGGCGACATGGCGTAGGAGAAGATCGTGACCGTGAGATTCGCCGTCGGCTGGCCGAGGCGCTCCGGCCAGTATGGACTGTTCAGGCAGGTGAAGAGCAGCGGCGCCGTCTCGCCCGAGACGCGCGCCACCGCGAGAATGACGCCCGTCAGGAGCCCCCTGCGCGCGCTGCGCACCACGATGTCGCGCACGACCCGCCAGCGCGGCGCGCCGAGGGCGAGCCCGGCCTCGCGCAGGGCGCCGGGGACGAGCAGCAGCATGTCCTCGGTGGTGCGCACGACCACCGGCAGCATGATCAGCGCCAGCGCGACGGCCCCGGCGTATCCGGAGAAGTGCCCCAGGGTCGCCACCAGGAGGGTGTAGACGAAGACGCCCGTGATGATCGAGGGGACGCCCATCAGGATGTTGGCGGCCAGCCGCACGGCCGCCGCGAACCGTGACTGCCGCCCGAATTCCACCAGGTAGATCCCGGCCGCCAGGCCCAGCGGGATCGCGGTGGCCGCGGCCAGGGCGGTGAGCAGCAGGGTGCCGAGCATCGCGTTCGCGAGGCCCCCGCCCTCGACGCCCGGCGGCGCCGGCAGCCTCGTGAAGAAGGCCGGCGACAGCGCGGCGGCCCCGCGGCGGATCACCGTCGCGAGGATCCAGCCCAGAGCGCCGATCCCCGCGGTCGCCGCAACGCCGGCCGCCAGCCGCATGGCCAGGTCGGCGAGGCGCCGGGAGGCGATCCGGCGCGCCTTCATCGTGCGGCCCCGCTGCGACGCTCGACGCGCGAGAGCCAGAGCTGCGCCGCGCACTGCACGCCCGCGGAGAGGAGCAGGAGGATCGCCCCCAGGGCGACCAGGGCGCTGACGTGCAGGGGGTCGGAGGCCTCCGAGAACTCGTTGGCCAGCGTGGAGGCGATGGTATTGCCCGGCGCGAAGAGCGACAGGGAGAGCCGGTGCTCGTTGCCGATGACGAAAGTCACCGCCATCGTCTCGCCAATCGCCCGCCCGAGCCCAAGCACGACGGCGCCGATGACCCCGTGCAGCCCGTACCGGAGCGTGACCTGCCGCGCCACCTCCCAGGTCGTGGCCCCGAGGCCGTACGCCGCCTCCTTCACGACGTGCGGGACGAGCGAGAAGACGTCGCGGATGACGGCGGTCATGAACGGCAGGACCATCAGCGCCAGGATCAGGCCCGCGGTGAGCACGCCGATCCCCATCTGCGGGCCGCCGAAGAAGGGCGACCCGCCGCCGGCGCGGGCGAGCGCCGGCTGCACGTGCCGCGAGACCAGCGGCGCAAAGACGTACAGCCCCCACATGCCGTAGATGATGCTCGGCACCGCCGCCAGCAGCTCGATCGCCAGGCCCACCGGCCTGCTCACGGCGGGCGGCGCCAGCTCGACGAGGAAGAACGCGATCGTCAGGCTCAGGGGAACGGCGAGCGCCAGCGCGATCAGCGTCGAGGCGAGCGTCCCGACGATGCTGCTCAGCGCCCCGTAGGTCCCCGTCACGGGATTCCAGGCGTCGGACCAGAGAAACGCGGGGCCGAACCGCCGGATCGCCGGCAGCGACTTCCACGCCAGCGTCGCCACCAGCAGCACGAGGATCAGCAGGACCGACAGCGCGCACAAGCCCGCGCCAGCCCGGAAGAGCCGGTCCGCCGCGGGGCTCGGAACGCGCCGCGCGCCCGGGTGGCTCAGGGCCAGACCGCCTTCCCGTCGCAGCGCACCTGGTCCTGCCACGCCGCCTCCACGAGGTCGGTCACCGACGCCGGCAGCGGGACGTAGGCCAGCTTCTCGGCCTGTGCCGCGCCGCTGCGCAGACACCAGTCGAAGAACGCCAGCATCGCCCGACCCCGCGCGGCGTCGGTCTGCCGGGCCCGCACGAGGATGAAGGAGGCGCCGGTGATCGGCCAGCTCGCGTCGCCGGCCTGGTCCGTGAGCACGAGAGCGAAGCCGGGCGCGCCCTTCCAGTCGGCGCCGGCCGCCGCAGCCTGGAACGACGCGATGGACGGCGCGACGAACTTCCCGGCGCGGTTGCGCAGCTGCACCGTCGCCAGCTTGTTCTGGACCGCGTAGGCGTACTCGACGTAGCCGATCGTCCCCTCCGCCTGCTGGACGAACGCCGCCACCCCCTCGTTCCCCTTGCCGCCCACGCCGGCGGGCCAGGCGACGGCCTTCTCGGTGCCGACCTTCGCGTGCCACCCGGGCGAGACCTTGTCGAGGTAGTTCGTGAAGATCCAGGTCGTCCCCGAGGCGTCCGAGCGGTGCACCACGGCGATGTCCCTGGCCGGCAGGCTCATGCCGGGGTTCTGCGCCTTCACCGCGGGGTCGTCCCAGCGGCGCACCGTGCCGAGGAAGATGTCGGCGAGCAGCTCCGGCGTCAGCCGCAGCGCGCCGGGGGAGACGCCGGGCAGGTTCACGACCGGGACGACGCCCCCGACGACCAGCGGAAACTGCACGAGCCCGGCGGCCCGCAGCTCGTCCGCCTTGAGCGGCGCATCCGACGCCCCGAAGTCCACGGTCCCCGCCTTGATCTGGGTGATCCCGCCGCCGGAGCCGATCGACTGGTAGTTGAGCTTCGTCCCCGTGGTCTGCGCGTAGCGGTAGGCCCACTGCGAGTAGATCGGGTAGGGGAAGCTCGCCCCCGCGCCGTTGATGGCCGGCGCATCCGCCGCCATGCCCCGTCCGGCGAGCGCCGCGACCAGGGCCGCGGCCAGTGCACACGCCTTCTTCACGCTGCTCCTCCTTGCGCTCGCAACTCTCTTCTCTCTCGTCTCCATGGCGGGCACGGTAACGCGCGATGGCAAGAGCACGATGAGGCGGGCGTGAGAATTCGGTGAGGATCACGCCCCGCCGGCGGGCGCGTGAGAGAATCTCACCGGGGGTGCGGCAACGGCAGCGTGATGGTGAAGGTGCTCCCCGTGCCCGGTTCGCTCGCGACGCCGACGGTCCCGCCGTGCGCCTGGGCGATGTGCTTGACGATCGCCAGCCCGAGGCCGGTGCCGCCCAGGCTGCGGCTGCGGCTCCTGTCGACGCGGTAGAAGCGCTCGAAGAGCCGCGGCAGGTGCTCCCGCGGGATGCCGATGCCGTGGTCGATCACCTGGATCGAGACGGCGCCCGGCGACACGGCGCCGCGCACCAGCACCCGCGACCCGGGCTCGCTGTAGGTCACGGCGTTGTCGACGAGGTTGACGACCGCCTGCGAGAGCAGGAGGGCCTGCGCGGGGAAGACGCGGTCCTCCGGGCACTCCAGCGCCAGCTCGATCTCCTTCTTCGCGGCGCGCGGCCGCGTCGTCTCGAGGACCTCGGCGAGCAGAGCGCAGAGGCTCGCCTCACCGAGCGGGGCGCGCCCGTCGCCGCCCTCCTGCTCCAGGCGCGCGAGGCTCAGCAGGTCCGAGACGATCGCGTTCAGGCGGTCGGCCTGCCTGTGGATGATCTCGAGGAAGCGCACCGCGCTCTCCCGGTCGTCAAGCGCGCCGTCGAGGAGCGTCTCGACGAAGCCGGCGATGGAGGTCACCGGGGTCTTGAGCTCGTGGGAAACGTTGGCGACGAAGTCCCGCCGCACCCGCTCGAGGCGGTGCAGCTGCGTGATGTCGTTGAGCACGATCAACGCGCCGACCCTCGCTCCGGCCGCGTTGCGCAGCGCCGCGCCCCGCGCGCGGACGAGCAGCTCGCCGCCCTCCCCGAGCGCGAACTCCTCCACGACCGGCTCCGACGCGCCGAGCGCGCGCAGGATGAACGCCTGCAGCGGCAGGCTGCGCTGCAGTTCCTGCACACCGCCGCCGACGGCAGCGGTGGCATCGACCCCGAGCATGTCCGCGGCCGCCCGGTTGAGGAGGATGATGCGCTTCGCGCCGTCGACGGCGATCACACCCTCGACCATGCCTGCGAGGACGGACTCGAGGGTGCCGCGCTGCTCCTGCACGGCGGCGATGCGCTCCGCGAGCTGGCGCGCCATCGCGTTCATGGACTCGGCGAGCGCCGCTATCTCCTCGACCGCGGGCGCGGGCAGCCGCGCGCCCAGCTCGCCGCGGGCGAAGCGATCGGCCCCTTCGCGGAGGTCCTCGATGGGCCGGACGATGCGGCGGGAGATCACGTAGCTCGCCGCCGCCCCGAGCAGGATGATGACGACCGCGGCGCCGAGCAGGCGCGACCGGATGGTCTGATAGGCCTCGTCGACGGCCGCGATCGGCACCGAGAGCCGCAGCGCGCCGGCGACCGCGCCCGCCGCGCGCAACGGGACCGCCACGTACAGGGCGGGCTGGCCCAGCGTCACGCTGAACCGCTCGGCGGCGGCGTCCCTGCCCGCGAGCGCCTCGCGCACCTCGGGGCGGTCGCCGTGGTTCTCCATCCGCGATGGGTCCTCAGCGGAGTCGCACAGCACCCGTCCGGACGGCGCGACCAGGGTCAGACGCAATCCCGCCTTCCGGCCCAGCTCGCGGCAGGTCGGCTCGAGGTCCGCCGCGCTGCGCCGGAGACCGGCCGAAAGCTCCGGCTCCGCGAGGCGGGCCGCCGCCGTCAGGTCCGCGCCCTTCTGCTGCAGGGCGAAGCGCCGCAGGTAATCCGCCGCATACCAGCTCGTGGCGGCCACGGAGAGCCCCGTCACGACGAGCAGCGGCGGGAACACCTGCCAGAAGAGGCGCCTGGAGCGCACGGCGCCCTCAGGCGCGGAAACGGTAGCCGACCCCGCGGACGGTCTCGACGAGGTTGCCGGCCTCGCCGAGCTTGCGGCGCAGGCCGACGACCTGGACGTCCACGGAGCGCTCCGTCACGGGGTAGTCGGCGCCCCGCACGGCGTCGACGATCTGCGATCGCGTGAAGACCATTCCCGGACGGCCCGCGAGCAGCCAGAGCACCTCGAATTCCGTGAAGGTCAGATCGACCCGCGCCTCGCCGACGAGGACCTCGCGCCGTCCCCGGTCCAGGAAGATCCCCCCGGCGGCGCGCGTGGCGCCTGCCGGCGCCGGCGCCGACGAGGTCCGGCGCAGCGTGGCCCGGATGTGCGCCAGCAGGACGCGCGGGCTGAAGGGCTTCGTCAGGTAGTCGTCCGCCCCCAGCTCCAGGCCCGCGACGATGTCGGCCTCCTCGCCACGCGCCGTCAGCATGACGATGGGGATGTGCTCGGTCCTCGCGTCCTTCTTCAGCAGGCGGCAGACCTCGAGCCCATCGATGCCGGGCAGCATCAGGTCGAGCAGGACAAGATCGGGCCGCCGCTGCCCGGCGAGCGACAGCGCCTCCTCGCCGCTCCCCGCGAGGACCGCGGAGAACCCCGCCTTCTCCAGGTTGTAGCGCAGCAGCTCCGCGATGCTCTCCTCGTCCTCGACGACGAGGACCACCTTCCGCGCCTGGCCCATGGCGGGAGCATAGACGCTCACGGTTAGGAAATGGTGAGGAATCGCCGGGGAACCGCCGCTGCCGCGCCCCGCCGGGCTGCGGGACGTCAAACCCGCGATTGCCCCACAGAATCCCGATTACTGCTATAATAATTCTAGGCGATGATGCGGGCGTCCGGAAGACCGGCGCCCCGGGGGATATGGCGTGAAGGGCATGAAGGACCGCCTGACGGTTCGCATCGTACTGCTCGCGATCCTCCTCCCGCTCGGCGGCATCCTCGCGGTCAGCGTCGCCGTGCGCCAACGCATCCGGTCGGGCTATCTCGAGGTCAGCCGCTCACAGGCCGGAGCCCTCGCCGAGGTGGTCGCCCGGAACATCGAGCGGACGATGCTCGACGGCCGCGCCGACATCACGCGCAAGGCGGTTGCCGACCTGCGCGCGCTGCCGGGCATCGCGGATGTCGCGGTGCTCGACGCCGGCGGCCGCGCCGCCTTCGCGACCGACGCGCCCCCCCTGGAGCGGGAGGCGCTCGAGCGGCTGCGATCCGGGGGGAGCTTCACGCGCGACGAGCGCGACTCCCTCGTCTTCTACCGCCCCCTGGCCAACGGCCCGGAGTGCCGGCGCTGTCACGGCGGTGACGGCTCCCTGCTCGGCGCCGTCAAGGTCGCCGTCTCTCTCGCCGAACCGATCCGCCAGGGACGGGCGCCGATCGCCACGGCGTTCGCCTGGTCGCTGGCCGGGACGCTCATCATGGGCGGACTGCTCTGGTGGGTCCTCCACCGGCTCGTGGTGCAGCCGGCGACGCGGCTGCGCGCCGCGGCAGCGGCAGTCGCGGCCGGGGACCTCGGCGTCGACCCCGGTGTCACGGGCCGCGACGAGATGGGCGCCCTCGGCGACGCCCTGCGCCGCGCGGTGCAGGGGATGGCGGAGGTCGTCAGGCGCGTCCACGACGTGGCGCGGCGGGTCGAGGGCATCTCGGAGCGCACGGAGCAGAAGTCGGCGGAGGTCGTCCGCGCGACGACCGTCGAGACGCAGTCCTTCGAGAACATCGCCGCCTCGATGCAGGAACTCAACGCCTCGGTCGGGCAGATCGCGCGCGAGGTCGAGGTGCTCGCCGCCGCCTCCGCCGAGGTGGACGAGGCGGGGCGCGAGGGCGCCCGGAGCGCCACCGAGGTCCTGGAGCGCGCGAAGGAGCTGACGGAGGTCGTCGAGGGGACCGCGGACGCCGTCGCCATGCTCTCGCACACGGTCCGCGAGCTCAGCTGGGGGGCGAACCACGTCACCGATGTCTCGGGGGCGACGCTCGCGGCCGTGCACCACCTCGAGGAGACCGTGCGCGCCGTCGAGACCGCGGCGGCGGCGTCCGCCGAGCACACGGCCCGGGTGCGCCGCGAGGCCGAGGAGCTCGGCGTCGGCTCGGTCCGGCGGGCCCTCGAGGGCATGGAGCACATCCGCGAGTCGGTCGGCCGCACCTCCGCGCACCTCGACACCCTCGGCGGGCTCTCCCAGCGCATCGGCGAGATCCTCGACGTCATCGACGAGGTCACCGACCAGACCGGCCTGCTGGCGCTCAACGCGGCGATCCTCGCAGCGCAGGCCGGCGAGGACGGGGCGGGCTTCCAGGTGGTGGCCACCGAGATCCGCAAGCTCGCGGTGCGGACGGCCGGCTCGACGGAGGCGATCGCGGACGTCGTGCGCGGGGTGCGGCGGGAGATTGACGGCGCGGTCTCCTCGATGGGCGAGGGCATGGCGCGGGTGGAGCAGGGCATGGCCTTCGCGCGCGAGGCGGGCGCCGCGCTCCAGACCATCGTCGGCAGCGCGTCGGCGGCGACCGCCGCTGCCGCGGCCATCCCGGAACGGACGGCGGGCCAGGCCGAGGACCTCGGGAAGGTGCGCGACTCGATGGGGCGGCTCGACCAGATGGCCTCGTTCCTCGCGCAGGGGTCCGAGGAGCAGCGCCGCGAGGCGGACCGGATCCAGCGCTCCACCCACGCCGCCGTCGAGGTGGCGCGACGCATCCGCGAGGCCAACGCCGCGCAGAACGAGGTCGGCCGGCGCCTCGCGACGACCGCCGGGCAGCTGGCCGAGGGCGTGCAGCGCATCGCCGGCTCCCTCGCGGAGGAGCGCGAAGGCAGCGCCCAGATCATGCAGGCGCTCGTGCGCGTCGTCGATCTGCCGCGGCAGAACCGCGCCGAGGCCCTGCGCATCAACCAGGCCCTGCGCGAGATCCTCGGCGGGACGGAGCTGCTGCGCGCCGAGGCCGGGCAGTTCCGCGTCCCGGCGGAGGCCGCCGCCGACGTGCTGCGCCTCGGCGTGCTGCCGCTGGAGAGCCCGGCGGCGATGCACCGGCGCTTCACGCCGCTGGCGGCGCACCTGGCGCGGCGCCTCGGCCGGCCCGTGGAGCTGCGGGTGGCGCTGGACTTCGCGGAGGCGGTGTCGGACCTGGACGAGGGGAAGACGCAGCTGGCGTGGCTCTCGCCATCGACCTTCGTGCAGGCCCGCACGCGCTGCGGGGCGCGGCTGCTGGTGACGGCGCTGCGCGCCGGCCGCCCCGTGCAGCACGCCGTGATCGTGACGCGGCGCGGCTCCGGGATCTCCTCGCTGGCGGAGCTGCGCGGGCGCACGTTCGCGTTCGGCGACCCGCGCTCGACGTCGAGCCACATCGTGCCGCGGGCGATGCTCCTGGAGGCGGGGATCGCACTCGAGGACCTCGCCGGCCACGACCACCTCGGCCACCACGACGCGGTGGCGCGGGCGGTGCTGGCGGGCGAGTACGACGCCGGCGCGGTGATGGAAACGGTCGCCGCGCGCCTGGCGGCCGAGGGGCTCGTCGCGATCGCGCAGTCGCCTCCGGTCCCCGAGTTCTGCCTCTGCGTCCGCGGCGACTTCCCGGAGTCGCTCGGGCAGCGGCTGCAGGCCGAGTTGATCGCGCTCGGCACGACCGAGGGCGGGGGCGGGGAGATCCTGGCGGCGATCGCCGAGGGCTACACGGGGTTCGCGGCGGGGCGCGCCGAGGACTACGACGCGATCCGGGGGATGATGGAGCGGCTCCGGCTCGCGCAGTACTAGGGCGCCGATCCGCGCGGACCGGCGCTGCCGTGCCTGATCCGCGGCGCACGCGCGGATCGCCGGCGGTTGACAATCCCGCGCCGCGCCGCGAGAATCCCTCCGGCCGCACGTGCGGCCGTTGCGGCAATCACACCGGTGAAGGAGGGAATTCCATGGGTCGGGTCTACAACTTCAGCGCGGGGCCGGCGGCGATCCCCGTCGAGGTCCTGGAGCAGGCGCAGCGCGAGATGCTCGACTGGAACGGCTCGGGCATGTCCGTGATGGAGATGAGCCACCGCGGCAAGGACTATCTGTCCATCGCCGAGAAGGCCGAGGCGGACCTGCGGGCGCTCATGGCCATCCCCGCGAACTACAAGGTCCTCTTCCTGCAGGGCGGCGCCTCGCAGCAGTTCGCGATGGTGCCGATGAACCTGCTCGGCGGCAGGAAGAGCGCCGACTACGTCAACACCGGCGCCTGGTCGAAGAAGGCCATTTCCGAGGCCAAGAAGTTCTGCGCGCCGAAGATCGCCGCGACGACCGAGGCCGACAAGTTCATGCGCGCGCCGAAGGCCTCCGAGCTGCAGCTCGACCCCGACGCCGCGTACGTGCACTACACGCCGAACGAGACGATCGGCGGCGTGGAGTTCCCGTACATCCCCGAGACGGGCGGCGTGCCGCTCGTCGGCGACTTCTCGTCGACGATCCTCTCGCGCCCGCTGGACGTCACGAAGTTCGGCGTCGTCTACGCCGGCGCCCAGAAGAACATCGGCCCGGCGGGCATGGCGGTGGTCATCATCCGCGAGGACCTCGTCGGCAAGGCCCCCGAGGGGACGCCGACGATGCTCGACTACAAGACCCACGCGGCGGAAGGCTCGATGTACAACACGCCGCCGACCTACACCTGGTACATCGCCGGCCTGGTCTTCGCCTGGCTGCTCAAGAACGGCGGCCTCACGGCGATGGGCGAGCTCAACGCGCGCAAGGCGAAGAAGCTCTATGCGGCGATCGACGGCTCGGGCGGCTTCTACAAGAACCCGGTCGAGGTCGCCTCGCGCTCCTGGATGAACATCCCCTTCACGCTGCCGAAGCCCGAGCTGGACGAGGTCTTCCTCAAGGAGGCCAAGAAGGCGGGGCTCGTCACGCTCAAGGGCCACCGCTCCGTCGGCGGCATGCGCGCCAGCATCTACAACGCCATGCCCGAGGCGGGCGTGGACGCGCTCATCGCGTTCATGAAGGACTTCGCCCAGCGCAACGGCTAGAGATCGTTCGCGCCGGCCGCGCCCCGGCTCTCCGGGCGCGGCCGGTCAGCGGCCGGCCAGGCCGTGCCGCTCCAGCAGCGCCCAGAAATCCCGCTCGATCCGCTCCGGCGCGAACTCCGCCAGCCGCGCCCGTCCCGCCGCGACCAACCGCGCCCGCAGTTCCCGGTCCGCGACCGCCAGGTGCATCAGCTCCGCCACCTCCTCGGGCCGCGCGCCGTCGGTGAGCAACCCCGCGGCGCCCAGCGTCTCGGGGATGGCCCCCGCAGCGCGCGCGACGATCGGGATGCCGTAGTGCATCGCCTCCAGCAGCGGCACGCAGAAGCCCTCGTGCTCGCTGAGCGTGGCGTAGAGGTCCGCCAGCCGGTAGTACGCGACGAGCTGGCGGAACTCCACGTGGCCGACGACGCGCACGTCGTGGTCGCCCAGCGCCAGCGCCAGCTCGCGCACCCCCGCGGCGTAGTTCTCCAGCCCGGCGGTGCCGCCGACGAGCAACAGCCGGCTGTGCGGGTCGAGCCGGCGGTAGCAGTGGAACGCCCGCACGAGCTGCTCGAGCCGCTTGTTCGGCGCGAAGCGCCCCACGTGCAGGATGTTCGTGCGGCCGTCGCGCCAGCGCGCGAGGACCTCCGCCGCAGGCTCCTGGCGCTCGTGGTCCGCGAAGTCCACGACGATCGGCACGACCGCCGTCCGCGCGAAACCCGCCGCCTCCAGCTCGCGCCGGTTGAACTCCGAGACCGTGACCGCCAGCTCGGTGCAGCCGGCAAGCTGGCGCAGCTGCTCGCGTCCCAGGCGGCACTCGTGCTCCATCTGCGGGCTGATGCCGCGCGCGAACTCCGGCGGCGTGATGTTGTGGTAGACGACGACCCGCCGCGCGCGCAGCCAGCGGAAGTCCTCGGCGACCGGCGTCCCGATCGAGAAGTGGAAGAGGCAGACGTTGCCCGGCGCGTCGACCGCGGCGTACTCGGACCACGGACGCGATTCGCGCTTGAGCTGCGGGTGATGGGCGCGCGCGAAGATCTCGGAGGTGACCCCGTGCCGGCGCAGGATGGCGCGCAGGGCGAGCGCATGGTTGCCGATCGCGTCCCCGACGCTGAAGGTGGGGACGGCCTGGTCGATCCGAGAGGTCGTCATGCGCCGCCCATCATAGTGCAGCACCGCGCCGCATGCCACCGCC
>DATDCY010000229.1 GCA_036524115.1 bacterium
ACCAAGGTCACCCGCACCGCTCTCCAGAACGCCGCCTCCATCGCCAGCCTCATGCTCACCACCGAAGCGATGGTCGCCGAAATTCCGGAGAAGAAGCCGGCTCCGGCCGGCGGCCCCGGCGGTCACGGCCCCGAGATGGACTACTAAACTCCAGTCCAATTCAGGTACTCAAAGCCGCGCTTCCCGCAAGGGAGCGCGGCTTTTTTCTTTCGCCCTGCGCCTCCTTCCTCGGGCGCATCCGATCGCCCCAACATACGCGATAAGGCTTACGCCCTCGTGCTCCATGATGCCGGCGACGACGACGGTCTCGCCGTCGGCGAGGCAGTCGACGTCGACCTCGACGGCGTCCTCGAGGAACTTGTCGATGAGGATCGGGTGCTTCCCCGAGGCGGCGAAGGCCTCGCCCGCGAACTGCTCGAGGGCGGCCTCGTCGTAGACGATGCGCATCGCGCGCCCGCCGAGCACGTACGAGGGGCGCACGAGCACCGGGTAGCCGACACGGGCGGCGACCCGGCGCGCCTCCTCCAGGGTCAGCGCCGTGCCGTTGGCCGGCGTCGGGATCCGCAGCTGCTCGAGCAGCGCGCCGAAGCGCTTGCGGTCCTCGGCGAGGTCGATCGAATCCGGCGAGGTGCCGATGATCGGCACGCCGGCCTTCCAGAGCGGCACCGCGAGCTTCAGCGGCGTCTGGCCGCCGAACTGGACGATGACCCCCTTCGGCTTCTCCTTGGCGACGATGGCCAGCACGTCCTCGAGCGTGAGCGGCTCGAAGTAGAGGCGGTCGGACGTGTCGAAGTCCGTCGAGACGGTCTCGGGGTTGGAGTTGACCATGATCGTCTCGAAGCCCATCTCGCGCAGGGCGAACGAGGCGTGGACGCAGCAGTAGTCGAACTCGATCCCCTGGCCGATGCGGTTGGGCCCGCCGCCGAGGATGACGATCTTGTCCTTCGGCGTCGTGCCGACCTCGTCCTCGGGCTCGTAGGAGGAGTAGTAGTACGGCGTGTAGGCCTCGAACTCGGCGGCGCAGGTGTCGACGAGCTTGTAGGACGGGACGATGCCCTCGGCCTGGCGGCGCGCGCGCACCTGCTCCTCCGGCAGGCCGGTGAGCGCCGCGATGGAGCGGTCGGCGAAGCCGCTGCGCTTGGCCTCGCGCAGCAGCGCCGGCTCGAGCGCCGCGCCGGCGGCCGCGATGCGCCCCTCGAGACCGACGACCAGGCGCAGCTGCTCGAGGAACCAGGGGTCGATGTGCGAGAGGCGCGCGATGCGCTCCACCGTGAAGCCGCGCCGGAAGGCCTCGGCGAGCAGGAAGAGCCGCGCCGGGTTCGGGCGCGCGAGCCCGCCCTCGATCTGCTCCTCGCTCGGGACGGGCGCCCCGGGCACGGCGGCGAGGCCGTAGCGGCCGATCTCCAGCGAGCGCACCCCCTTGCCCAGCGCCTCGGGGAAGGTGCGGCCGATGGCCATGACCTCGCCGACGGACTTCATCGAGATGCCGAGCGTGTCCTCGGTCTCGGGGAACTTCTCGAAGGCGAAGCGCGGGATCTTCACCACGCAGTAGTCGATGGCCGGCTCGAAGGAGGCCGGGGTGAGCTTCGTGATGTCGTTCGGGATCTCGTCGAGCGTGTAGCCCACCGCGAGCTTCGCCGCGATCTTCGCGATCGGGAACCCGGTGGCCTTGGACGCCAGCGCCGAGGAGCGCGACACGCGCGGGTTCATCTCGATGATCACCATCCGGCCGTCGCGCGGGTTGAGCGCGAACTGGACGTTGCTCCCGCCGGTCTCGACGCCGATCTCGCGGATGCAGGCGATGGCGGCGTTGCGCATGAGCTGGTATTCGCGGTCGGTGAGCGTCTGCGCCGGCGCCACGGTGATCGAATCGCCGGTGTGCACGCCCATCGGGTCGAAGTTCTCGATCGAGCAGATGATGACGCAGTTGTCGC
The DNA here is from genome assembly GCA_036524115.1 of bacterium. NCBI lineage: Bacteria > bacterium. The sequence goes on from DATDCY010000229.1 coordinate 1,935, forward strand.
GCCGGTCGCGCATCACCTCCAGCTCGAACTCCTTCCAGCCGATGATCGACTCCTCGATGAGCACCTCGCTCACCGGCGAGGCCTCGAGGCCGCCGGAGGCGATGCGCAGGAACTCCTCGATGTTGTAGGCGGTGCCGCCGCCGGTGCCCCCGAGCGTGAAGGCCGGCCGGATGATGACCGGGAAGCCGATCTCGCGCGCGACGCGCTCGGCCTCCTCGAGGGTGTGCGCGGCGCCCGAGCGCGGCAGACCGAGGCCGATCTTCGTCATCGCCTCCTTGAAGGCCGCGCGGTCCTCGGCCTTGTGGATCGCCGTGCGGTCGGCGCCGATCATCTGCACGCCGAAGCGCTCGAGCACGCCGTTCTCCGCGACGGCCATCGCCAGGTTCAGGCCGGTCTGCCCGCCGAGGGTCGGCAGCAGCGCGTCGGGCCGCTCGCGCTCGATGATCTTCGCGAGGATCTCCGGGGTGAGCGGCTCGAGGTAGGTGCGGTCGGCGAGCGCCGGGTCGGTCATGATCGTCGCCGGGTTGGAGTTGACGAGGACGACCTCGAAGCCCTCCTCGCGCAGCGCCTTGCAGGCCTGGGCGCCGGAGTAGTCGAACTCGCAGGCCTGGCCGATGACGATCGGTCCCGAGCCGATGAGCAGGATCTTGCGGATGTCGGTGCGCTTCGGCACGGTCACTTGCCCCCGGCGCGCAGGGTGTCGAACGCGGCGAGGAACGTCTGGTGCAGCCCCTCGAAGTCGTCGGCGGTCGCGACGCCGGTGAGCTGGAAGAAGCGCCCCTCGGCGAGCACGACCCGGGTGAGCGCGACCATCTCCTTGTCGCCGCTGGTGTAGCTGTAGAGCCCCTGCATGTAGGGGGGCTTCGCCTCCTCGTGCTCCTCCAGAGAGAGGTAGCGCAGCCGCTCGAAGTCGAAGCGCATCTGGCCGAGCAGCGTCTGCCAGCGCACGTCGAGGGGGACCCGCCCGGCCGGCTCGTGCGTCAGGTGGATCAGCGGCTCGGCCCCCGAGGCGCTTGCGGGGCCCTTGGCGACGAGGCCGGGGCCCATGTGGCCGGAATCGTCGACGGACCAGCCGTCCGGCGGGGTGAACGCGAAGACCCCGGCCGGGTCGCGGTACGGGGTCGGCTCGGCGGCGATCCAGCCGAAGAGCGGCAGCAGGAAGAGGCCGAGGCAGACGGCGGCGGCCAGCAGTCGCTTGAGCCAGCGTCCGGCGGCCGACGTCTCGGGCGCGTCGGAAGCGAAGCGGAACTCCGCCTGACTGCTCATCTGCGGTGCCGCTCCATGAGCGCGATGAACTCGTCGAAGAGGTGGCGCGCGTCGTGCGGCCCCGGCGAGGCCTCGGGGTGGTACTGCACCGAGAACGCCGGGAGCGTGCGGTGGCGCAGCCCCTCGTTGGTCTTGTCGTAGAGATTGACGTGCGTCGGCTCGACGACCGCGGGGTCGAGAGAGTCCGGGTCGACACAGAAGCCGTGGTTCTGGCTCGTGATGTCGATGCGGCCGCTGGCCCGGTCCATGACGGGGTGGTTGGCGCCGCGGTGGCCGAACTTGAGCTTGTAGGTGCGCCCGCCCAGCGCGAGGCCGAGCATCTGGTGGCCGAGGCAGATGCCGAAGAGCGGCTTCTTCCCGAGCAGGCCGCGCACCGTCTCGGCGACGTAGGGCACGCCCTCCGGGTCGCCGGGGCCGTTGGAGAGGAAGATGCCGTCGGGCTGCGTCGCGAGGATCTCGGCGGCCGTCGCGGTGGCCGGGAAGACCGTCAGGTCGCAGCCGACGTCGGCCAGGCAGTCGAGGATGCTCTTCTTGATGCCGCAGTCGATCGCCGCAACCTTGAAGCGCTTCTCGCCGGGGTACTCCGGCTTGTAGGCCTTCGCGCAGGTCACCTCGCGCACGAGATCGCGCCCGACGAGGCCGGGCGAGTCCTGCGCCTTGCGCTGCAGGGATGTCGGGTCGAGGTCGAGCGTGGAGATGACGCCCTTCATCGCGCCGCGGCTGCGCAGGTGGCGCGTGAGGGCACGGGTGTCGACGCCGCTGATCCCGGGGATGCCGTGGCGGGCGAGGAAGGCGTCCAGGCTCTCGGCTGCCCGCCAGTTCGAGTGCAGCGGCGAGATCTCGCGCACGACGAAGCCCTCGACCCATGGACGGCCCGACTCGACGTCCTCGGGGTTGGCGCCGTAGTTGCCGATGAGCGGGTAGGTCATGGCGACGATCTGGCCGCAATAGGAGGGGTCGGTGGTGATCTCCTGGTAGCCGGACATCGAGGTGTTGAAGACAACCTCGCCATGGCGCTCGCCGTCGGCGCCGAAGGCGGTCCCGGCGAACGCGGTGCCGTCCTCGAGCACGAGGAGGGCCGGGCGCGCAGGTCGCGGGCGAGTCACCATGATCGGGCGCGGATGATAGCGGAAACGGCACCGGAAAACAAACGGTTGGGGGTGCGAACGCCCGTTCCGCGCGCACCGTGCCGGGCCACGGCCCGGGGGCGCCTGTTCCCTTCCGTCGCGCCACACGTGCACGTGCCGCGGGGGCGGGGCGGCGCCGTGCGGCCGCTTCGTTACGCGCTCGACCTGGGCTTGTCCGGCCCTCCACTCGAAACGCATAACTCGCCCTTCGGGCTCAAACAATGCGTTTCGCCCTTCGGGACGCTCCGGTCCGGCCGCC
>DATDCY010000230.1 GCA_036524115.1 bacterium
GTGCCCGCCCGCCGCCTTCGCCGAGGACGTCGAGCAGCTCGCCGGCGGCGCGGGCGCTCAGTCCGCCCTTCTCGCGGGCGAGCGGCACCGTCTCGCGCGCCAGCAGCGCGTACAGCGGGAGCAGCTCCGGCGCCCGCCCCCGCAGCGCCGCGACGTGCGCCGCAACCGTGGCGACATCCCCGCGGGCCACCGGCCCGGTGAGCGCCGCCGGGATGCCGAGCCGCCCGATGTTGGCGAGGGTCCCGCGCACCAGCGGCAGCACCGCCCGCAGCGCCTGCCCCCGGTCCGCGCCGAGCGTCCGCAGCAGCCGCGCGGCGTAGTCGAGGAGGGTCACGAGGTAGTTCGACGCCGCGACCGCGCCCGCGTGGTAGAGCGCCGCCGACGCCGGGTCGCCCTTCCACCCCGGCAGGGTCAGCTCGGCGCCGCCGAGCGCCCGGACCAGCGCCCGGACCCGGGTGCGCGCGCCGCGGTCGGCCTCGACGCGAAAGAAGCTCCCCGGGATGCTCGCGACCCCGAGTGCCCGCTCCGGGACCGATTGCAGCGGGTGGACGACGGCGCGCAGCGCCCCGGCCGCGCGCGCCGCTTCCAGCAGGTCCCGGGTGTGCGCGCCGGAGGCGTGGACGACGAGCGAGCCGCGCCGAAAGCCGCCGGCGTGGGCGATGCGCTCGCACAGGCCGCGGATCTCCCGGTCCGGGACCGTGAGCAGCACGATCGCCGCGCGCGCCGCGGCCGCGGCCGGGTCCGCGGTCGGCGTCCCCGCCCCGATGAACCGGACCGCGGAGGCCGCCGAGCGGCGCGTGCGCCCCGCGACCGCTACGACGCGGTAGCCCGCCCGGGCCAGCAGTCTGCCGAGCGCGCCCCCGACGCGCCCCGGACCGATGATCGCGACCGTTTCGCGCTTCATGATGTCGGATTCTCCGGTGCGGGCGCCGGTTCGTCAAGAAACGCCCGCCGCTTCGGCTATGATGCCACCATGGGTGTCGCGGACTCGGGCGAGAAGCGCGCCTGGGAACTGCTCGCGCGCAGCGCCGCTGAGCTGGTCTGCGCCCGCTCCCGGGCGTCGTTCGACGCCGCGACCGGGGCCTACCGGGTCCCGTCCTTCGGGCGCCTCTTCCTCGTCCGCCCCGGGGAGCGCCGGATCGCCGGCCTGGACCCGCGGGGCGCCGCCATCCTCGAGGCGCACGGCGACCTGCTCCGGCTCGCACTGCTCTGGTACCTCGTCCGGGCGGCCGGCGACCGGCCCGCGGACGTGCTCGTGAATCCGGGGCGCCTGCCGGGCGGGGACCTGTTCGCGCGGGGCACCCACGTCCTGCCGCTGGACGCGCTCGCGGCGCGGCACACCAGCCGCCCGGAGAACTTTCTTGCCGCGGGCGGGGCACTCGGCGGCCGCGCGGTGCCCTACGGCGACGCGGCGGTGGAGCTGCCGGCGCTCCCCAAGGTCCCGGTGACGATCATCCTCTGGCGGGCCGACGACGAGTTCCCGGCCCGCGCCGACCTGCTCTTCGACGCCAGCGCCCCGCGCCACCTGCCGACGGACGTCCTCTGGGCGATCGCGATGCTCTCGGTCCAGCTGATGCGCGAGGCGTCCGGGGCCTGACCGCGAGCGCGCCGACCGGCCGGCCGACCGCGCAGTCAGCACGGCAAAGAAAAGCCGTCAGGGCACGAAACGGAGAGGGCGCCGAGACGGGGTCAGATGCAAGGAGCGGTCCCGACGCGGATTCTGAGGCGACCTCGTGGTCGCCGCAGGAAGACGCAAGGGGCGCGACGCGGCAGATGGCCCCGTATCGGCGGCCGTCACTGGTGCTTGAGGCCCCAGCGCTTGCGCTTCTCCCAGAGCGCCTTGCGCGTGATCCCGAGCATCCCCGCGATCTCCTGCTCGCTGCAGGCGCCCTGGTGGGAGAGGATGAACTGCTTGGTGTACTCCTCTATCGAGAGCGTGAACTCCCCCGCGGGCTGCGCCGGCGGCGCCTCGCTCCGGCGCAGGCGCTCCGGCAGGTGCACCGGCAGCACAACCGGCCCGTCCGCGACCAGCACCAGCCGCTCGACGACGTTGCGCAGCTCGCGCACGTTCCCCGGCCACGGGTAGCCCTCGAACAGGCGCAGCGCCTGCGGGTCCAGCGCGAGCGGGCGCCGCCCCAGCTCGGCGGCAAACTGCTCGACGAACCGCCCGACCAGCAGCGGGATGTCCTCGCGCCGCTCGCGCAGGGGCGGCATCCGCAGCGTGATCACGTTGAGCCGGTAGAAGAGGTCCTCGCGGAAACCGCCGCCCGCGACGGCCGAGGCCAGGTCGAGGTTCGTCGCGGCGACGAAGCGCAGGTCCACGCGACGACTCTGCGTCGAGCCCAGCGGCCGGATCTCGCGGTCGTCGATGACCCGCAGCAGCTTCGACTGCAGGCGCGTGTCGAGCTCGCCGATCTCGTCGAGGAAGACCGTGCCGCCGTCCGCCTCCTCGAAGAGGCCGGCCTTGGCCCCGACCGCGCCCGTGAAGGCCCCGCGCTGGTAGCCGAAGAGCTCGGACTCGATGAGGTTCTCCGGGATCGCGCTGCAGTTGATCGGCACGAAGGGTTTCTCGCGCCGCGAGCTCTGCGCGTGGATGGCGCGCGCGAAGAGCTCCTTGCCGGTGCCCGTCTCCCCGAGCAGCAGGACATTGCTGCGCGAGTCGGCGACCTTGCGCACCTCGGCGAGCAGCGCGCGCATCGGGTCGCTCTCGCCGACGATGAGCTCCATGCCGTAGCGCTCGTCGATCTGCTTGCGCAGGATCACGTTCTCGGCCCGCAGGGCGCGCACATGCAGCGCGTTGCGCGCGATGCGCTTGAGCTCCTCGTGGATCACCGGCTTGATGACGTAGTCGTAGGCCCCCGCGCGCAGCGCCCGCACCGCGGTGTCGAGCGTGGCGTAGGCCGTCATCACGATGACGATCTGCGCCGGGTCGCGCTGGCGCGCCTTCTCGAGCAGCTCGATGCCGTCGATCCCCGGGAGGATGATGTCCGTGAGGATGACGTCGAAGGCGCGCTCCTCGATGCGGGGCAGCGCCTCCTCGGCCGAGGCGGCGGCCTCGACCTCGTAGCCCTCGCGCGCGAAGACCCGCTTGAGCGAGTCGCGCAGCGTCGTCTCGTCCTCGATGATGAGCAGCCGCTCGTTCATGGCCTCGGCACCGGCAGGCGGATCTCGAAGGTCGTCCCCGCGCCCCGGGCGCTGTTGATCGTGATCGTCCCGCCGTGCTCCTTGACCGTACCATAGCAGATGCTCAGGCCCAACCCCGTCCCCTTGCCGAGCGGCTTCGTGGTGAAGAACGGGTCGAAGACGCGCTTGACGACCTCGGGCTCGATGCCGCGGCCCGTGTCCGCGACCTCGATCACGACGTCCGCGCCCTGCCGGCGCATCGTCACCCGCAGGTCGCCCCCCTCGGGCATGGCGTCGAGGGCGTTGAGCAGCAGGTTGAGGAAGACCTGCTCCATCTGGTCGGGGTTCACCAGCAGCGCCGGGATCGGCTCGAACTCCGCCTGGTAGCGGATGCGGCGGAAGCGCTTGTCGTAGCGGACCAGCTCGACCGTGCGGTGAAAGATCTCGCGGATGTCGCTCGCGACCTTGCTCCCCGTGGAGATGCGGGCGAAGTCCCCGAGGCTGCGCACGATGCGCGAGATCCGCTCGAGGTGGCCGTTGATCGCGCGCAGCGAGTCGCGCGTGAACTCCCGCCCCTCGGCGCGGTCGGCGTCCACCTCCGCCAGCTCCTGCACGAGCGAGGAGATCGAGGCCAGCGGGTTGCCGATCTCGTGCGAGATCCCCGCCGTCAGCCGCCCGATGCTCGCGAGCTTCGAGGCCTGCAGCAGCTGCTCCTCCATCTTGGTCTTCTCGGAGATGTCCTCGACGACGAGGACCAGCCCGCCGGAGGGGTCCTTGAAGGGGCTGACCAGCACGCGGAAGCAGCGCTGCCCCGGCGCCTGCACGATCTCCTCGACCTGCGCGCCCCCCTGGAGCAGCCCGCGGCGCAGCCAGGGCAGCAGCCGGTCGACGGGCTGGTCGAGCGCCGCCTCGCGGCCGATGCCCGAGAGCGCCTCCATCCCGCGGTTCCAGTAATTCACGCGCAGCGAGGGGTCGACGGTCGCGATGCCCGCCGGCGCGCTCTCGATGATGTTCGCGGAGAACTCCTGCAGGTACGAGAGCGCGATGTTGGTCTGCGCCAGCTCCTGGCGCGAGAGCCGCAGGCTGGCGGTGATCCGCTGGAGGGAGGCCGAGAGCTCCGCCCGCTCGCGCTCGGAGAGCACGAGCTTGTCCTCGAAGATGATCGACGAGAGCGAGGAGCCGATCGCGCCCGAGAGCACCCGCTCGGCCTCGAAGCGCAGCGCCCGCAGCTCCTGCGGCGAGAGCTCCTTGCCCTTCGTCGTGCGGCGGGACGTGAAGTCCGCGACGACGCCCCGGGCCTGGTCCGCGCCGACGTACTGCGCGAGGATCGCCTCGATGTCCGCCACGGTGAACGAGGAACCGACGGGCAGCTCCCGCGCGCGATCGTCGGACTCGACGAACAGCAGCGCCTGGATCTGCTCCTCGCGCGAGGGCCGCTTCGCGAGCGAGAAGCCGACGTAGCAGCCGAGGTTCAGGAACATCGACCAGAAGAGCGAGTTGCCCCACTTGCCGAGGCCGCGCACGGCGAACAGCGCGCCCGGGTCGAGCAGGCCCGCGGCCGCCGGACCCGGCCCGCCGCCGGCGGCGATGAGGCCCGCCTTCTGCATCGCCGGGATGATCAGCGTGTAGAACCAGACGGCGAAGCCCGCGAGCAGGCCGGCGATGGCCCCGGCGGTGCTGCCGCGCTTCCAGAACAGGCCGAGCAGGAACGCCGGGGCGAAGAGCGCGACGGCCTCGAAGGACTTCAGCCCGATGTCCACGAGGCTGTAGAACTCGCCGATCGAGACGGCGAAGAGGTAGCCGAGATAGACCACCCCGAGGATGACCAGGCGCTTGATCGCGAGGATGATCGTCGGGAAGCGCGGGTGCTCGTGCAGGCCGATGAGCGCCGGCATGACGATGCTGTTCATCGCCATGGTGCTCAGGGCGAGCGATTCGACGATGACCATGCTCGTCGCCGCCGAGAAGCCCCCGAGGAAGACCGCGAGGGAGAGCAGCTGCATCCCCTGCCCGAGCGGCAGGGAGAGCACGAAGTAGTCGGCGTCGAGCGCCGAGCCGGTGTGCAGGAGCCCCGCGCAGGCGATGGGGACCACGAAGATGTTGATCAGGAAGAGGTACAGCGGGAAGAGCCAGGCGGCCTTGCGCAGGTGGCGCTCGTCGCAGTTCTCGACGACCGCCATCTGGAACTGGCGCGGCAGCAGCAGGATCGCCAGCATCGAGAGCACCAGCAGCGCGAACCACTCGGTGTACCCGGTGCCGTCGCCGCCGTCGATGGTCAGCATCGAGGCGAACGGCGTCGCGCGGATGCGCCCGAAGAGGTCGCCGAACCCGTCGAAGAGCCCGTAGGTGACGAACGCCCCGGCGGCGAGGAAGGCCAGGAGCTTGACGATCGACTCGAAGGCGACGGCGAAGACCAGGCCGCCGTGGCGCTCGGAGGAGTCAAGGCGGCGCGCGCCGAAGATGATCGCGAAGCCGCCGAGGAAGAGCGTGATCACCAGGCCCATGGCCGCGCCGCCGCGCGGTTCGTGCGAGACGATCTCGAACGTGCTGATGATGGCCTTGATCTGCAGCCCGATGTAGGGGATGACGCCGACGACCGCCACGCCCGCCACGAGCGCCGAGAGCAGCAGGGACTTGCCGTAGCGGAAGCCGATGAAGTCCGAGATCGACGTGATGCGGTTGGCCTTGGCGATGCGCACCACGCGCAGCATGACGATGGCCCAGAGCGAGGCCATGAGCGTCGGCCCGAGGTAGATCGTGAGAAAGGAGAGCCCGCCCGTCGCGGCCCGGCCGACGCTCCCGTAGAAGGTCCAGGAGGTGCAGTAGACCGCGAGCGAGAGCGAGTAGACGTAGGCGTTGTTGACGAGGCTGCGGCCGCGCCGCTCCTGGCGCTCCGCCACCCAGGCGATGCCGAAGAGCAGCAGCAGGTAGCTGAGCAGGATGAAGAAGACGATGTACGGCTTGAACACCCGTCCGTCTCAGTCCCGCGCCGGCGGGCCGCCCCCGCGGGCCGCGCGCGCCACGAGGATCACGAAGAGCAGCCAGAAGGCGAGCAGGTACTCGAAGAGCGCGCCGCGGAAGACCTCGAGCAGCGGCCAGTTCAGGCCGAGCAGCCCGAGGTGGAAGATCACGATCCAGATCGCGACGTCGCTCATGTGCTTTTTTTCCCGCGGTCGCCCAGCCGCCGGACGAGATCTTCCGGCCGGCCCGCGCCCCTGTCAAGGAATGCGCCTGAAATCACGTTTCCTAGTGAAGCATTTCACACTTGCAATCGTCAACATCCGTATGTTATAGGTTCTGCCCGTTTGGCCGGCCCCTTCGGTGGCGACAGGCAACAACGGTGTAGGAGGAGCGGTGGACTTCTACTACCTGTCCTTCAGCATATTGGCGGCGGTGCTGTTCGTCCTGCTCCAGTTCGGGCTCTCCCGCCTGATCGCCCCGCACGACCCGCGCGGCGCTAAGGTCTTCCCCTACGAGTGCGGCGAGGTGCCGCTCGGCTCGGCCTGGACGCGCTTCAACGTCGGCTACTACGTCTTCGCGCTGCTCTTCCTGATCTTCGAGGTCGAGGTGGTCTTCCTCTTCCCGTGGGCGGCGGTCCTCCGCGAGATCGGCGTGACGGCGCTCGTCGAGGGCGGCGTCTTCCTCGTGATCCTCGTCTTCGGCTTCGCCTTTGCCTGGCGCAAGGGCTACCTCGCCTGGCGGTGATGATAATGACCGAGAAGAACGTAAAGGACGAGGCGCAGCGCTGGGAGACGCAGGAGACCGGTTGGGCGCCCGGCGGCCTGCCGGTGCGCCGCGGCGGCTTTCTCCTCACGCAGGTGGACCGCGTGCTGTCGTGGGCGCGGGCCAACTCCCTCTGGCCGCTGACGTTCGGCACCTCCTGCTGCGCGATCGAGATGATGTCGACCGGCGCTTCACGCCACGACTGGTCGCGTTTCGGGTTCGAGGTTGCGCGCGCCACGCCCCGACAGGCGGACATGATTGTGGTTGCGGGCACGATCACGTTCAAGATGGCGACCCGCCTGCGGCTGCTCTACGCGCAGATGCCGGAGCCGAAGTGGGTCCTCGCCATGGGCGCGTGCGCCACCAGCGGCGGGCCCTTCTTCTACGAGAGTTACTCGGTCGTCAAGGGCGTGGACAAGGTGCTACCGGTGGACGTCTACCTGCCGGGGTGCCCGCCGCGCCCCGAGGCGCTGCTGCACGCCCTCATGAAGCTCCAGGAGCAGATCAAGCGCGAGGGCGGGGCGCGGCCGCCGCGGCCGCTGCCGCCGTTCCTCTTCTCGCACTGCCCCGTGGACCCGGAAAAGGACTTCAACCCGTCATGAGCGACGAGACCGCGCCCAAGCCGGCCGCCCCCGCGGCCCAGGCCCCCGCTGCGGCGGCACCCGCCGCGGCTCCAGTTCCGCCCCCGCCGCCGCCACCCGAT
>DATDCY010000231.1 GCA_036524115.1 bacterium
GGCGGCCGGACCGGAGCGTCCCGAAGGGCGAAACGCATTGTTTGAGCCCGAAGGGCGAGTTATGCGTTTCGAGTGGAGGGCCGGACAAGCCCAGGTCGAGCGCGTAACGAAGCGGCCGCACGGCGCCGCCCCGCCCCCGCGACACGTGCACGTGTGGCGCGACGGAAGGGAACAGGCGCCCCCGGGCCGTGGCCCGGCACGGGGACGTGTGCTGCCCGGCGCGCGGAACGGAGCCTAGACCGGCTCCAGGTTGCGCACGAGCAGCTCGTCGAGGTTCTTCGAGGACTTGTTCAGGTACTTCTTCGCCTTGAGCTGCCCGAGCTTGCGCAGCAGCTCCGGCGTCGGCGGGCTCGCCGTCAGGATGATCACGGGCAGCTCCTCGTCCATCGCCTTGAGCACGCCCAGTGTCTGGAAGCCGTCGAGCAGCCCGGGCATGTTCAGGTCGAGGATGACGAGGCTGATCGGCTGGCCGCAGCGGATCGCCTGCGCGAGCGCGCGCACCGCCTCCAGCCCCTCCCCCGCCTCGAGGACCTCGTGGTGCTTCTGGGCGAGGATGTCCCCGATGCGCAGCCGGAAGAAGGGCTGGTCGTCGACGACCAGGACGCGCTTGGCCGGCGGCTCGGCCGCCGGCGGCTGGTCAAAGACCGCCCCGATGCGACCGGTCACCGTCCCGCCGCAGACCGTGCAGACGCTCGCGTCGCCCTCGATCGTGAAGTACTCCTCGCCGAAGCCGCAGTGACAGGGGAAGTCCGCCATCGGCCGCTACCGCTTCCGCCGTTCCTTGAGGAACTCGAGGTAGACCTGCACCGACTTGTCGCCGGGGCTCGCCTTGAGGGCGGTCTTCCAGACCCGTTCCGCCCGCTCGACGAGGCCGCGCATGTAGTAGGTCATCCCCAGGTGCAGGTACGCCGGCACGTACCGGGAGTTGACCTTCAGCGCCTCCTGGAACTCCTGGAGCGCCTGGTCGAAGTCGCCGCGCTCGCGCAACGCGATGGCCAGCTTCGTCCGCAGGTCGGCGAACTTCGGGCCCAGCTCGACCGCCTTGCGGTACTCGGCGACCGCCTCGGCGTGCAGCCCGAGATCGAAGTAGATGTCGCCGAGATCGGCGTGCTGGTTGGCGAGCTTGCCGCGGATGAAGGGGTCCAGCGCGCCCGGGCCGGCCTGGCTGAAGCCGGCGGCCCGCCCGAAGGCCGCGCTCGCCTTCTCGTAGCGGCCGAGGTTGTTGTAGGTGACCGCGAGGTTCAGGGCCGCCTCCGTGTAGCGCGGGTTGAGCTCCAGAGCCTTCTCGAAGGCCTTCGCCGCCCGTCCGAACGCCCCGCGCTGGTGGTAGATCACGCCGAGCTTGTTGAAGACGTCGGCGAAGAAGGGCGCCTCCTCCGCGAGGACCTCGAGGAGCTTCTCGGCCTCCTGGAAGTTCTCCTTCTCGTAGAGCTTGCGGGCGAGCAGGTAGGTCTCGTGGATCTGCTCGGTGCTCCGCTTCGCCGCCGTCATCGCCCCCCCCTCCGCCGCGCAGGCTAGCCCTTGTGGTCGCCGATTTCCTTGAGGTACCGGCTCTGCGGGAAGTCCCGCCGCAGCTGCTCGAAGAGCTGCGCGGCGCGCGCGCCGTCCTGGAGGCGCTCGTAGCAGCGGCCGAGCTCGTAGAGCGATTGCTCGGCGAACCCGAGGTCGCCGTACTCCTGGAGGACGACCTCGTAGCGGCCCGCGGCCGCCCGGTAAGACCCGCGGCGCTCGTAGAACCGGGCGACCGACAGCTCGTGCTCCGCGATCCGCCGGCGCGCGTCCGCCAGCCCCTTGCGCCCCTCGTCCAGGAGCGACGAGCGCGGGTAGCCGCGCAGGAGCGCCTCATAGGCGGCGACCGCCTTGTGCGCCGCCGCCTGGGAGCGGTCGGCGGTGCACATCTGCTTCGACCAGCTGGAGCCGATGCGCAGCTGCGCGTAGTCCGCCTGCGCGTTGTGGGGGTGCATGCGCAGGAACTCGGCGTAGGACTCCGCCGCGGCGGCGTAGTCCTCGTTCTTGAACTGGGCGTCTGCGAGCGCGATCTGGATCGCGGCGTCGAGGTCGGCCCCGCGGTAGGTCCGCGCCGCGGCGCGGTAGGAGTCGATGGCCTCGGGATAGCTCTTCTTGCCCGCGAGGCGGTTGCCCTCCTCGTAGAGCTCCTGGGAGGACTTCTCCCCCGTCTTGCCGGTGGCGCAACCCGCCGCGAGCAGGATCGCGACGACGGCCGCCGCGCGGAAGCCCGGGCGCAGACAACGGAGACTGCTGGCGGTTCCTTGGATCACGGTGCGTTTCTCCTTCATGGCTATTTCCGGTGAAAACGTAACGGTGACGGGCGGTTCTGTCAACTGGTTTCTCGCCGCGCTCCCGGCGGCGGGGGCTGTGCTACGCTGTCCTCGCGACGGGCGGCGGCCCGCTGCGAAGGAGGCGCGTGATGTCGCGGGAGAGACTGGAAGTGCGCATCAGCGGCAGGGTCCAGGGGGTCTGGTTCCGCGCCTCGACGCGGGAGGAGGCGCGCCGGCGCGGCCTCGACGGCTGGGTGAGGAACCTCCCCGACGGGAGCGTCGAGGCGGTCTTCGAGGGGCAGGCGCCCGCGCTCGAGAGCATGCTCGCCTGGTGCCGCGTCGGCCCCCCGGGAGCGCGCGTGGACGCGGTCGAGGTCACCCGCGGCCCGGCGACGGGCGAGCACGACGGCTTCACCATCGTCCGCTGACTCTTCCACGATTGGGCGTGCGCAGCGACAGGAACCCGGAACCTGAACGGGAATGGCAGGGCGCTCAGACGGGGTCAGATGCAAGAAGGGCGACGAAGCGAATGCTGAGGCGGCCTGGCGGCCGCCGCAGGCAGGCGCGAGAAGCCCGACGCCGCAGATGGCCCCGTATCAGCGGCCTGCTACTGGCCCTGCGATTTCTCCTCGGCTTCCTGCCGGCTCTTGCAGTCAATGCACAGCGTCGTCACCGGCCGCGCGGCGAGCCGCTTGATCTCGATCTCCTCGCCGCACTCCTCGCAGATCCCGTAGGTGCCGGCCGCGATGCGACCGAGCGCCTGCTCGATCTTGCGGAGCAGCTTCTCCTCGCGCTCGCGCAGCCTGATCTTGAAGCTCTGGTTCAGCTCGACGGTGGCGACGTCGCCGGAATCGAGCAGGTCCTCGCGGTCGGAGCTCAGATCCCGATCGCCCACCTCGAGGGCACCCGACGTGAGCTTTTCCTTGAGCTCGAGCAGGTGCTTCCGGATCTTTTCGAGTTCCCTCTTTCTCATGGTGCAAGCCTTTCCTGGAAAGTAATGGGCTCCGTGTATAGCACACCTGAACCGGCGTATTCAACCTTCGCGTTGCGCCGTCCTGCGGCTCCCCGGCCCGCGGACGCTTGACACCTGATTCCTGCCGTCGCGACAATGCCCCGTCATGTCGCAGGCATTCCCGAAGGACATGCGTCCGCCTCCTCTCCCCGGCCGGCCGAGGACCCGTCCGTGACGGAAGGCCGCGACGGCTCGCCGAGAAGGGTGCTGACCCCCCGTCGTCTGGTCGGCCTGTGCATGCTCATCGTGACGGCGGGGGTCTACGCCGGTTCGCTGGGCAACGGCTTCACCAACTTCGACGACCTGGACATGATTACCCAGAATCCGCACGTTCGCTCCGGCCTCACGTCGGAGAACGTGCTCTGGGCGTTCGGCAGCTTCGAAAAGGCCAACTGGCACCCGGTGACCTGGATCTCCCATCAAGCCGATGTGCAGCTCTTCGGCCTCGACGCGCGGCGCCACCACCTGACCAGCCTCCTGCTGCACCTTGTCGCCACGCTCGCGCTGTTTCTGGCGCTCGCGGAGATGACCGGCACCCTCTGGCGCAGCGGGCTCGCCGCCCTCCTCTTCGGCGTGCATCCGCTGCACGTGGAGTCCGTCGCCTGGATCGCTGACCGCAAGGATGTTCTCGCGGGAATGTTCTTCATGCTCGCGCTCCTGGCCTATGTGCGGTACGTCCGGCGGCCGGGCGCGGCCCGGTATCTGGCGCTGCTGGTCCTCTCCGCCTTGGGCCTGATGGCGAAACAGATGCTCGTCACCCTGCCGCTGCTGCTGCTGCTCCTGGACTTCTGGCCCTTGCGACGCCTCGACGGGGGCCGGACCGCGGCTGGTCAGGACCGGCCCCGCGTTCTGCGCGTCAAGCCTCTGGCGCATTGCCTTGTCGAGAAGGGCCCCCTGCTGGCGATGTCTCTTGCCGCCGGAGCGATGACGCTCCGCGCGCAGTGGCGCTTCTCCTCTTTGGAGTTGTCCGGCTACCCCTTCGGCCAACGCGCCGCCAACGCCGTGGTCTCAGCCGCGGAGTACCTGGTGAAGTTCGCCTGGCCCGCGCGGCTGTCCGCCTTCTACCCGATGGGCGAGCGGGAGCTGACGGCGCCGCTCGTGGGCGGCGCCCTGTGCATCGTGGCAGGAATCGGCATCCTCGCCGGGCGAAGGGTGCGGTCGCAACCGTGGCTGGCGACAGGCTGGCTCTGGTACCTCGTCGGCTTGACGCCGGTGATCGGGCTCATCCAGGTCGGTGACCAGCGCATGGCCGATCGCTACACGTACCTGCCGCTGATCGGCGTCTTTGTCATGGCGACCTGGGGCATCGGGAAGCTGGCCGCCCGCGCCGCGCTCGTGCGGCCGGCAGCCGGCGCGGCCGTCGTGGGGCTGGCTGCCCTGTTGCCCATCACCCGGATCCAGGCCGGTTACTGGCGCGACGACTTCACCCTGTTTCAGCACGCCGCGGCGACGACGTCGCGCAATTGGCAGGCCTACAGCCACGTCGGGTTTGCGCTGGCGGCCGCGGGTCGAACGTCGGAGGCCCAGCCGTACCTCGACGCGGCGGCACAGCTCAGTCCGTGGTATCGCTTCGGACTGCTCATGCGCAGCGCCCAGGCCCTGGAGCGGATCGGGAATCTGAGCGCGGCGCTCGATCAGTACCGAAAGGCGTCCGCGGTGCGTCCCTCCGACCGCCTCGCCCGCGAGAAGATGCGGGAGCTCGAGGGCGCCGTCCGGGCGGTCGAGCACAGCCCTCAGCCGCCGCCGTGAGCCGCGGGCTCGTCCGCGGCCCCCGCGAGCGCGCGCAGGCCGG